>DAHXOV010000102.1 GCA_027364695.1 bacterium | reverse complement strand
AACATAGACATAGCGGGTATAGGTGAGAACCCTGCTACACGGTCTGGTCCGTGTTTTTTAGCGGTATAGATATTTGCTGCTGCAATGAGGTCTAGTACTTCATCCCAACTGACGCGTCTGAATCCTCCTTTTCCTCTTGCTTTTTGGTATCGTTTTCTTTTGGTTTCGTCTTTTTGTATGTTTTCCCATGCTGTGTAAGCATCTCCTGTTTTCTTTTTTTCTTCTCTGAACAGGTCTAATAGAGCGCCTCTCATGAGTGGATACTTTATTCTCAAAGGGCTATAAAGGTACCATGAGTAGGAGATGCCTCTTTGACAGCCTCTTGGCTCGTAAGGTGGGATCTGACTTTCAAGGAGTGGATAATCCAATTGTTGTGTTTCCCATACAACGATTCCATCTTTTACATGAATTTGCCATGAGCATCCTCCTGTACAGTTAACGCCATGGGTGCTTCTTATGATTTTATCGTGTTGGAATCTGTTTCTATAAAATTCCTCCCATTTTCTGGTTTCGGGAGAGATAATGTCTTTAATCCAAGTCATAGTTTTTATTTTTAAGATTAATAACTTTTTATTTGTCTTGAGTAAATGGAGTGGTTAACAGTTTTCTTTTTTCTGTTATACCAAATAAAAGAATATATTCCTAATAGGATGAGGATACCTGGTAGGCCACCCCATACTAATAAAGAAGCGTAATCAAAAGGATTTGTTTCGCGGCTATCTTTTGATACTTGTCTTAGGAATGCGGATACAGCAGCGGCTTCTTCTTCTGTAACAGGATGATTTTCAAATGAGTTTTTCATTGCAGGAAATGGGAGCCCGCTTAGCACTCCTTTAATGCCTTCATCGCCTATTCTGGTGTACACATCTGTAAGATCTTTGGCTAAGCTTCCTCCTCCTGTGATTGCATAAGAGTTTACATTATGACAAGCGACACAAGTAGGTCCTCCATTTTGAAAGCGAATGCGTCCGTCGAATAATTTAGCTCCTTTTTCCACCAAACTGGCATAGGCTTTTTTATCAGATATAATGGGTTCTTCAGGTTTTTGAGGTTCCTGAGTGGGTGCATTTGTAGCGCTTGTCTGGGGGCTATTTTCTTCTATGTATTTTAGGATGTCATTGATTTGTGTGTCTGTTATATTTTGGTCAGGCATTAAAATTTGATTGAATTCATTAAGTATGGCTACAGCGTCTTTATCTCCACTTTTTATTAAACTTTGAGGTGATTTAATAAATTTATTAAGCCATTCTTTACTTCTTTTTTGAGTAATGTTTATTAAGTCAGGTCCTACTAATCTTGCGCCTAACTTGTGGCACATGCCGCAGTTGTTTTTAAATAGTGTTGCTCCATCTTGTGCTATAGCAGAGGTTAATGAAACAACTAAAATTCCGATGACAATTTTGTGTATCATAGTGGATGATTTTACTAAAAATTTATGTTGCAAAGGTAGGGGTGTGATAATTTAAAAAATATGATAATAATCAGTTGGTAGTATGATTTTAATCAGGAGGGTTTTGATAATGGGATAATAATAGACTGTTGGGTTTTATTGTTTTAACAGTTGTAAAACAGGGGTATTTTGTTCAAAATAAAGTATAGATTAAATCAGTAAGAATATATCATTTGGTTTGATAATTATTTCTATGTCTTTACCTTCGTATAGAGTTATTTTTTCTGATTTTGTGATTGGGAAATGGATTTCTATTGGATATTCAATATTGTGTGGAACAAACAAGAGGTTGTAATGATAAAAATGGCGATATATTTTTTTTATGTTGCCTTTTAGTTGATTAGGGGTATTGGTGTAATTTTTTTTCTTTTCTGGTAGGATAATTCTAATATCTTCTGGTTTTATGCCAAATTTTATGTTCATGTTTTTTTTGTCTGGTAGGGTTGGGTGGATGGTAAATGCAGTGTTTAAGTGAGGACAGATGATTTTATCGTGTGAAGATATATATCCTTCAAATATATTTTTGATTCCCATAAATTTTGCTACTTCATAATGGGTAGGAGTAAATTTGGGTTCTGTGTTATTAAATGTTTGATATAATTTTCCGTTGATTAAAAAAGTAATATAGTCAGCAATTGAGAATACTCCGAGTATGTCGTGTGTTACCATAATGATAGTAAGTTCATAATCTTTTTGTATTTCTTTGAGAAAATGTAAGAACTCATTTTTTAGTGAATAGTGAAATGCGGATGTAGGTTCATCTAGTAAAAGTGTTTTACTTCCTGCGATGATGCTTCTTGCCAGGGCTACTCTTTGTATTTCTCCTCCACTAAGGTGTTGAACATTTCTATTGAGGATAGGTGTAATTTGAAGTTTTTCGGTTATTTTCAGGCTATTTGCATCATTGTTAATGCCCTTTATTTTTAATGCATAGGAGATATTTTCTTTTACATTTAAGTGAGGGAACAGCACATTATCTTGTGGTAAATAAGCGATGTTTCTTTTTTCAGGAAGGAGTTTTGTAATATCTGTATTGTGATAGATAATTTGTCCGTTCTGTGGAGTTCTTAGCCCTGCAATGATTTCAAGTAATAAGGTTTTTCCGCTTCCGCTGGGACCTAAAATAATGTGTATTTTTTTTTCTTCGAAGGTATGATTGATCTTGTCAAGAAAAAAGTTATTTGCTTTGTAATGGATGTTTTTTAAATCAATCATAGTATGGTCTTTCTACTTAAAAATCTGAATAGAGAAAGAGCCAATAGGCCAATGGCAATAATTGTCAATATGAGGACTACAGCCCCTTCAATATCTGCAGATGATAATCGTAAATAAATAGCAATAGGCAATGTTTCTGTATAAAAAGGCATTGTTCCGGCGACAGTAATGGTAGCTCCAAATTCTCCTATTGATTTTGCCCATACTAAAATAAAAGAAGCCATAATTCCTTTTTTGGATAAAGGTAACATAATGGTTTTAAAAGATTGAAATGAGTTAGCGCCCAATGTTCGTGCTATATTTTCGTAGCGGATGGGTATTTCGTCCATGACAGATTTTATTAGGCGAATAGAAATACCGATGGTAGAAATGACTTGGGCTACTATAATTCCATTGATAGAAAACACAACTTGCACCATATTATCCTGTATGTATTTTCCATATTTTGTATTAAAAAAAATCAATATCATGGCGCCTAAGGCAGCAGGAGATACAACCAGAGGCAGTTCCAATAAGGTGTCTATAACATTTTTCATATAAAATTGATTTCTGCTTAACAGGTAAGCTATTGGTATTGCAAGGATGGTAGAGGTAATGGCTACAATGCTTGCACAGGAAATACTCAGTTTTAAAGAATACAATGTTCGTTCAGAAGTTAGTATTTCAACTAATTTATTTTGATCTAAAAACGTAAATAATGAGATAATGAGTATAAGGTAAATCAAGGGAACTAAAGCAACGAAAAAAATGTGTTTCAATGAAAGCGTGTTGTTCATATTTCATTTTTCATTTGATTGAAATACCCATTTTGCGGGTAATTGATAAATGCCTCCAATGGTTTTTTTACCTATTGAATTTCCGTTGATGTCAGTATAGTTATATACTTCTTCAATATTAGTGAGGTAATGATATTTTTTAAATATATTTTTTGATTCTTTGCTTATTAAAAAATCAATAAATTGTTGTGCGAGTTGTTTATTTTGAGTGAATTTTGAAATGGCTACGGGGACATATCCGACACGTACAATTTCATGTTTGTTCAACTTAATACGCTCAATGTGGGTGGTGTCCCAATATTGAAAAATATCCCAAGCCATTACGGCATCCACTAATTTTAAAGACAAAACATTGGCTGTTTTTTCGCAACTTTCTGTATAGTTAATGATATTTTTTTTGAATTGTTTTTTTTCAGATGGAGTGAAGGTATTTTCTATTATTTCTACAGCATAAGTTCCAACGCAAACATTTTCTGGTTGTCCAATGGCGATGCGAATATTGGGTCTTGTCAGATCTTTTAATGATTTTATTTTTTTAGGATTGCCTTTTTGTACATTTATCTCAGGGATTAAGTAAACTATTTTTTTTTCTGTTTCTGGCAGCACTAATCCTGATTTTTTTGCTTTTTCCATAAAATCTGATGATCCTGGCATGTAAATATCTCCTTTTTCTGTTAGTTGCATTTGTGAAAGAACAAAACCAGAACCTCCATAAGTAATTTCTATATCTATTTCTTTTTTTTTCTTAAATAAATCTACTATTTCTTCCATAGGTGGTTTACTGGCAGCCCCACAAAACACATATATTTTATTATCTGGATATTCTTTTTTCTGATGATTTGTTATACTATTACATGAAATGAATAAAAAGGGGATGTTTAGCAAAATTAAAATAAAGTAATTAAAGTAATTAAGGGCATTATGTTGAATCATATGATTTGTTTTTTCAGTAATTGACTGGCAGTCTTTTGGAGATGATTTTCTATTTTGTAAAATACTTTTATCGTATTTTCTCCACTTTTTGTTAAGATGGCTCCACCACCTGATTTTCCGCCTACTCTTTTTGTAACCAGCGGTGTTTTGGATAAGTTGTTCATATCTTCAATCATTTGCCATGCTTTTCTGTATGACATGTTCATTTGCTTTGCAGCCGATCTGATGCTTCCATGTTTTCTGATATTTTCTAATAACAATATTCTCCCTTTGCCTAAAAACGGTTTGGTTTTATTGTTTATCCATAATCGTACCAATATACTTAAGTTTTTTTGTGGTTTCATCTTCGGTATGTTTTAAAAAGCATAACGATTATTAAAAAAATTATCCTCCTATTTCTATCATTTTTCTTTTAGACAGTTTTTTAAATATCTGTTGATCCTTGAAATCAGGCAATCCACCTCTTAGCTTGAATTTTGACCCAATAGATTTTTCTATAAGAGGGACAATATTTTTGTTTTCTCTTAATGGAGTTAAAATATCTGTTTCTGATTGTGCAAACAGACAATTTCTCAACTTGCCATCTGCTGTTAATCTGATTCTGTTGCAATTATCACAGAAAGGATTTGACACAGTGCTTATGATGGCAAAAGTGCCTTTGAATTTTTTTATTTGAAAGGATTTGGATGTGCTATTAAGCGTGTCATTTAATTTTACGATAGTATACCCTTCTTCATTTATTTTATTTAAAATTTCATTCAAAGGAACGACATAATTCAAATTCCACCTATTGGCTTCAAATGGCATATATTCAATAAATCTTACATGGATAGGCAAATCTTTAGTCCAATTGATAAAATTCATTATTTCATTGTCATTGATATCTTTAATTAGAACGACATTAATTTTGGGATGAAAGTTATGTTGAAGCAATAAAACGATATTGTTGTAAATTTTTTCAAATGCATTTTTCCCTGTGATTTTTAGAAATTTTGCTGCCTCTAATGTGTCTAAACTTACATTGATAGATCCTAATCTTAATTGTTTAAATGGATGGATGTATTTATCCAAATAATAAGCATTAGTAGTTAATGCCAGTTCCAATTTAAGCGAATGAAGTTTTTCTAGTATCTGTATGAAATCAGGATGTATTAAAGGCTCTCCTCCGGTCAATCTGATTTTTTTTATTCCTAATCCAACAAAAATTTTTGCTATTGTATAAATTTCATTTACTGTCATGAGTTTATTATTGGGTAAGAAGTGACAGTTTTTTATGGGCATGCAGTAAGTACAGGAAAAATTGCACTTATCAGTAATCGAAATTCTTAAATAGTCGTGAACTCTATTGAATGAGTCTTTCAGCATTTATTTAATATATCTTTCAATTTGAATAAACTCTTCGGATGACAGAAATCTGACAGATTGTGGGAACAATATGTTTTCTTCTTGATAGATATGAATACGAAGCAAATCAATTAATTCCATCCCTTTATTAAAAATTATATCAGCAATTAAGTTTCTGGATACAACATCAGGTATTCTTACATATATTCCAAGAAGATTGAATATAAGCGATCCTACCTGCATCATTTTTAGATGATCATCTGACATGACATCTATTGGTGTATCATGTTTATTATTACTCATATACTTGCTATGCTCTCCTGAGTGGATGAAGTATTTTTCCAATACAGGGAACAGATATTTATCTTCTTTCTGATGATGGGGAATAAGATGCTTATCAAAAAACTCAAAGAAATCTTTGAATGAGACAGATAGCTCTTTTGTATATTTAAATCCACTCTCTTTAAATGTTATCAATGAAATTTCAAATTTTTTAAGGTATTCCAAGGCGGTATGATGTTCATCTACTAATTTTTTTATGGATTTTGGTAATTGTTCATAAGCTATTTCTTCTATCTTGGATGGTGGCTGAAAAAAATCAGGAGGTGCCATAGGAGAGGTCCCTTCATCTTGTATTGATTTTTCTACTGTTCTTTTGAGTTTATCTTGTTCTTGTAAAGCATTAAGATGGTTTGTAATGTTTGCCATGACAGTATATTTAACGCAAAGATACCCATTAAAAGATGCTGTTAAAAATGATATATATCAGTTTTTTATTTTTATTGAAAACACTACACATATTTTTATAGATATTTGCCAATCAAAGATTTTGTATGAAAAAAAAATTCATCCATGGTCCTGTATCTTCTGAATTAATAACAGAGTCAATTACAAAGCATGCTTTAAAAACAGATATTGGCGCACACTCTGTTTTTTTAGGGCAGGTGAGGGCAGATGTCATTGATGGAAAAGAAGTGGTAGGAATAGAATACGGTGCTTATGAAGAAATGGCTGATAAAATATTTCATGAAATTATAGAAGAAAGTTTTCAAAAGTTTGATTTGCGATGTGTGCATATATATCATAGTTTAGGATTTGTAAAAGTGGGGGAAATCTCTCTTTTTGTTTTTATTTCTTCTCAACACAGAAAAGCGTCATTTGCTGCCTGTGAATGGATAGTTGAACAAATAAAAAACAAAGTCCCTATTTATGGTAAAGAGATATTTAATACCAATGAGTATCAATGGAAAGAAAATACTCCGTAGATAGTTTACCTGTACTTGTTATCGCTAAGAATTGTTGAATCTGTGAAAGTTAGGAGAAAAGTTTTTAAATTTTCTTTTTTACAAGCAGGTGATGTATGTTAAGCTATCCCACCTTCCATTTTTTATCCCACATAGCTAGCCTTAGCTTTATCCCACCATGTTC
This sequence comes from bacterium, assembly GCA_027364695.1. Classification (GTDB taxonomy): domain Bacteria; phylum Bacteroidota; class Bacteroidia; order B-17B0; family Aurantibacillaceae; genus BPGX01. Next base: position 7,432 of record DAHXOV010000102.1, on the reverse strand, counting down.
CTCCCTTATTTCCTCTGTCATACCTTTCACCATTTCTACTATAATAATGTTTCCAGTTAAGGTACAATGCAACTAAGTAAAATACCACGGCTCCCCAAAAAAATGGAGCAGCACTACCGTATGATTTTATACTCGTTCCTATTAAAGTATTAAAAATAAATGGACCAAAAGTAGCTATTGCAGCAGTAAATCCTATTACTCCAGCTGCTTTTCTTGGATTAAATGCAAATGCTATTGGAAATTGCCTGAATGTGGAAGCGTTTCCTATGCCTGTAAAAAAGAATAATAACAGCATCAAACTAACAAAAGTGGGAAAATTATTTAATGAACTTGGTGTCAAAGCACCACTAAAAATAATTATAATAGAAGTAACGATTAATCCTATTCCCGAAAGAAGTGTAAATACGGCACCCCCCCATTTATCTGATGGAGATCCAAATATCACCCTGAGAACTGAGCCAATCAAAGGTCCATAAAAGGCATATTTTAAAGGGTCTGGGGCATTTTCAAATGAGCCATATATTTCTTTTATCATGAGTGGAAATGCAGCAGAGAACCCCGCAAATGAACCAAATGTCATGATATAAATAAGGGTGCAGTACCAAGTATGTTTATCGTTAAAAATATCCAGTTGTTCCTTAAAGTTAGCTTTTACAGGGATACTCTTCAATGTAGCCCATGCTACAAAGCCCATGACCATTAAAAATGGTACATATATGAATGGTGCATTTTGTAACCATATTTGTTTTACCGCCTCTCCTTTATGAAATTCTTGCGGACCACCAATGATAGAACCAAAAGCAGCAAAACCAATAATCCATGGCGTTACAAATTGTACTACCGAAACCCCAAAATTTCCTATACCTGCCTGTATACCTAAAGCCAGACCCTGTAATCTTTTTGGAAAAAATAAACTGGTAGAAGGCATGTAAGAAGAAAAATCCCCCCCGCCTAAACCACATAAAAATGAAATGGCTAAAAATTCACCGAATGAAGTAGTAGGGTCGTTGATTGCTTTCACTAACCATAGCATAGGGATTATCTTCAAAAAAACAGTAGTTGTAATGACATGTCTGGTACCATAAAGAGGTATTAAAAAAGTATTGATAATGCGCAAGATACCTCCTGATAAACCAGGCATTGCAGCCAGCCAAAACAACTCCATTTGATTAAACTTAAAGCCTATACCTGGCAATTTCACTACTACTGCACTTATCACAAACCATGTTGAGAAAGAAAATAATAAAGAGATAGTGCTAACCATCAATGTTTTCCAGGCTTGCTTTTTGCCCCCTTCTTTTTCCCAAAAATCAATGTTTTCGGGCGCCCATCTGTTTAACCATGTTGCCATAAATTTTATTTTAAATTCTTACAAAATGCAAATCTGTTTATTAAAGCACCCTCATAAAATGATTTATATCATAAGTGCTCAAAATCTTTATTGTTTAAGCCCTGTTTTTGGGAACATCACGCCTGGTCTAAAATGAAATATAATATATGCCCAATTGCTTGTCTCTGATGTTTTCCCTCCTCTGATAGCCACCATTGACTCTGTTCCAAACATTTGACTATACCCTGCCTGAATAGAAACGCCATCGCTTATTTTATACAAAAAACTTAAATCTACTTCTTGTCCTAATTGCTTATCCATAGACACGAACTTATTAGGAGTAGAATTCTTCACATCCTTTATATCTTCTGCTGCCTGAAAATTATGAACATTGACAAAATAATTCCACTTTCCCTTTCCAAAATTTAATTTCAGGTAAGTATCTACTAGTCCAACACTATTGATATGATTACCTACATAAAAATAATCCATATATCCATTAAATCTGTGATTAGTACCGTAAAAAGGGTTAAAGGAACGAGATTGATTTTGTTTTTGTGGATTTTGACTTGTACCTGATAAATACTCTCCTCCTACTGAAATGTTTAACCAATCTATTGCCTTATAGTTGAAGTTAAAACCAAGATCATAAGCACTGATGTATTTTGTATCTCCTGATGCATTTAAGATACCAGCATCATAGCCCATCTGATAATAAGCAAAAGCATTGAGAGAGATTTTTTCAACTTTAATATTAGTATTCAATCCAAATGTTTGAGAATAACGATCATAATAGTATTTTTTACCACTTATTGTTTTGCTATGTTGTGTACCATTGTTAAGAAATAGCCAACTGATGTTCCATGTTTTCATCTGTCTGAATAACCACAAATATTGTAGTGTCTTGTAATTTTTTGGTACACCATATACAGTCGTGTTGTAATAATCCGATTTTTGGTTCCAAGCAGCACCGATATGAAATGTGAGGATACTATCGTTTTTATGTTCAAATAAAACTAAATCGTGCCTTCTCGCCTGAAATGCCCAGTCCAAAGAACCAATGATCCTATCCTCATCATAAGAAATAATTTGCCTTCCTATTTTAAGGTTATTTATTTTGTCAAACTTTATTGCTCCATAACCTTCTGCCAATGATAATCTCGTCGCAGTATCAAGGCTTAGCTGGGATGTTTGCCCCCATATTCGGATATCCTGAGCAGATATAACAATATCAAATTTATCGCTGGTCATTTTATATGTCAATCGTGTTCTTTGTCCAATAAAAGCCGCTGGTTTCTGGTTCGTATCTGCCAATGCCTGATACCCACGTCTGTATTCTCCCCTTGTCATGATCTGAGGGATAAGTTCATGTTTTATCCCCTTAGCTGGTTCTGATGTATTTTGCCCCCATCCTGCCACAGACAAGATATACAAGGCACTTGTCAATAATACTTTTTTTGTTATTTTCATATATTTATTTATTTCATTTTATTAAAATTGTTCTCTAAATTCTGGGGATTTATCCATCATTGCTGCAACCACTTTCTGTAACCACCAATAACATATTATGGAAATAATCAGCATGAGTACCCAGCAACTTGTCCATATACCTGTCCACTCTAATAAGTAACCAAACACAATAGGACAAATGAAGCCCCCCAAAGCCCCTATTACTCCTACCAATCCACCCACTGCGCCTACGTCATTAGGGAAATAATCAGGAATGTATTTATATACACCGGCTTTTCCTATGCCCCACACGATTCCAATAATGATTACAAGTACCCCATATATCCACATAATTGCATCAAATTTAATTTCGCTGATTCCTTTTGCTAACAACTGTTTCTTTGTAACCTCATCACCCGCTTTTACCACTGATTCCTGCCACATTGTTTTAGTTGGCAAAATATTGTATCCAATATCAGATCTTTTATCTCTTTTTTTTACCAGAGTATAGGCTTTCTCATTTACTTTTATTAAAGAATCATTTACAAAAGTTACTTTCCCATTCTTTGTTGCCATTATACCTTTGCCTGGCGTAGTAATGATCGTTTTTGGAAAAATCAACAAAAAACTAATAATGATGGACCATTCAAATACCGCTTTCATCACCTTTCTTGCCCCCCATTTATCACTCATCCATCCTCCTAATGCTCGTATCACTCCAGATGGTAAGCTGAACAAAGATGCAAATATACCCGCTACTACCAATGAGGTTGAATAAACATTTATAAAATAAGGCATTAACCACTGAGAGAAAGCAACAAAACAACCAAATACTAAAAAGTAGTAAAAGCCAAACCTCCAGACTCTAACACTGGATAAAGGTTTCAACATTTGACTGATGGTTCTTGATGGAGTAGATGGCCTTCTATTTTCGGTAAACAATACAAATAAAATGGCTATCGCCAGCATCATGACACTGTAAACTTTAGGCAGCATTGTCCAATTACTCAGATTAGTACCATTATGAGTAAATTTATTTAGTAAAGTAGGTGATAATAAAGTAGTGAGCGCTGCTCCTGCATTTCCCATTCCAAAGATACCCAGTGCTCTTCCTTGCCATTCTTTTGGATACCATACGGAAGTATAAGCGATGCCAATTGCAAAACTACTCCCTGCCATCCCAAAGCACAAACTTAATAAAGCAAAACTCCAAAAATTATTAGCATAACTTAATAAATAAACAGAAATAGCACAAAAAATTAAAAGAAAGAAAAACACCCACTTTCCACCTACTTTATCCGTTAAAATACCCATCGGCAAACGAAAAACAGCCCCTGTAAGTATAGGAATACCCATCAACCAGCCTAATTCTATAGGTCCCCACTTAAATACACCGTTGTCTATTAAAAATGTTGCTAATACTCCATTTAATGTCCATACAGCAAAACATGCTGTGAATGCCAATGTATTAAAAAACAGTATCCTGTGTGCTTTGCCTAAACTGTATTGTACTTCCATAAGTCATTGTTTTTTTATACGGCACAAACATACAGACAGAATATCCCTGCATTTAATGAGATAAGTCATCTATCATTATGATTGTTGTCAGTTTTCATAAAATACTTGTTATATTGCTTCCTTTTCATTATCTTTAAGGGCTTAAATTTTATCTAATGGAAAATTCAGAAAAGGAAATAAAAAACTACAGTGCTGACAACATACAGGTATTGGAAGGCTTAGAAGCTGTACGCAAACGTCCCGCCATGTACATAGGGGATGTAGGGGTAAGAGGATTGCATCATCTGGTATATGAAGTGGTAGATAACTCTATTGATGAGGCACTTGCAGGATATTGTAAAAATACAGAGCTTACCATTCATAACAACAATTCTATCACAGTAAAAGACGATGGACGCGGTATCCCAACAGACATCCACCCAAAGCAAGGGGTATCTGCTCTGCAAGTAGTAATGACGGTACTCCATGCTGGTGGAAAATTTGACAAAGATACTTACAAGGTTTCTGGTGGATTACACGGTGTAGGGGTGTCTTGTGTCAATGCTTTATCTATTCACCTCAAAGCAGAAGTGCATAGAGAAGGAAAAATATTTGTCCAGGAATATTCAAAAGGACAACCCTTAGATGATGTCAGGTTCATAGGTGAAACTCATCGTAGAGGAACCATTGTAACATTTCAACCTGATCCCGAAATTTTTAATGTAACAGAATTTAATTATACTACCATTGCCAATAGAATGAGAGAGCTTTCTTTTTTAAATAAAGGCATTCGCATTACTTTAATAGATGAAAGAAGAACCGATGACAGTGGGCAGTATTATTCTGAAGTTTTTTATTCAGAAGGTGGACTTAAAGAATTTGTAGAATATTTAGATGCGGGTAAAGAAAAACTCTTACATGATGTCATTTACTTCAATACCGAAAAACAAAGCATACCTGTAGAGGTCGCACTGACTTACAATAATACTTATGTAGAGACTATTCAGAGTTATGTCAATAACATCAATACAATTGAAGGAGGGACACATTTGGCAGGCTTCAGAAGAGGGCTTACGCGCACACTCAAATCTTATGCTGATAAAAATGGACTATTGGCAAAGGCAAAAGTAGAAATTACAGGCGATGATTTTAGAGAAGGACTCACTGCTGTTATTTCCGTTAAAGTAGCTGAACCACAATTTGAAGGACAAACAAAAACAAAATTGGGCAATAATGAAGTAATGGGGGCGCTGGATATGGCTATAAGTGAAGCATTAGAACATTATTTGGAAGAGCATCCTAAGCAAGCCAAAACCATCGTAGATAAAGTAATACTTGCTGCAACAGCAAGAATAGCTGCAAGAAAAGCACGAGAGCTTGTACAAAGAAAGTCGGTTATGAGTGGTGGTGGATTACCTGGCAAACTAGCGGACTGCTCCAATTCTAATCCTGAGCAATGTGAGATATTTTTGGTGGAAGGCGACTCTGCCGGTGGTACAGCTAAACAAGGCAGGAATAGAGAATATCAAGCCATATTACCATTAAGAGGAAAAATTCTCAATGTAGAAAAAGCCTTGGAATCAAAAGTTTATGATAATGAAGAAATTAAAAATATTTACACCGCATTGGGTGTATTTAGAGGGACTAAAGAAGATGAAAAAGCATTGAACCTAGAAAAATTGCGTTATCATAAAATTGTCATCATGACCGATGCAGACATAGATGGTTCGCATATCACTACATTGATTCTAACATTCTTTTTTAGACACATGAGAGAGCTTATTGAAAGAGGACATGTATTCATCGCTTCTCCACCACTATACTTAGTAAAAAAAAGCAAGGAGCAAGTATATTGTTGGAGTGATACTCAAAGAGATGAATCCGTCAAAAAAATTGGCGGCGATAAACCAGAGAGCGTTACAGTGCAAAGGTACAAAGGGCTCGGAGAAATGAATGCAGAACAATTATGGGAAACAACGATGAATCCAGAAACAAGGACACTCAAACAAGTTACTATAGATAACGCAGCAGAAGCAGATAGAATATTCTCAATGCTGATGGGAGAAGAAGTAGCGCCTCGCAGAGAATTTATAGAACAAAATGCCCGCTATGCTAAAATAGATGCTTAACCATCTTTTTGTGAAATTGAGATATACCCTGAAAAAACATCAGATATTAAGAAATAAAAAGGAAATAACTTATTTATTTGAAAATGGAAAAAATATAGTAAAACATCCATTAAGAGTGGTTTATTTACTGAATAAAATAAAAAGCGAAGAAAATCCATATACTCCCTACAAGATCCTCGTATCTGTTCCTAAAAAAAACATTAAAAAAGCCACTCAGAGAAATAAAGTAAAAAGAAAGATAAAAGAATCTTTTCGGTTGCAACAATATACACTGAAAATACCTTCTACTTGTGCTTGTTATATAGCATTTGTTTTTATTGAAAAAAGCACAGACGACAGCACTTTATCTCTTATCTCATCGGGCATTCAGAAAGCCATTGAGCATATAAGCGAGTATGTTGACAAGATGGATAGATAATGCTGCCGAAAAAGAAAAAAGATTTATAAGAATTACTTGTTGGGAGATTTTGAGGCATTGAAGTAAGTGCAAATGACTGAGATAAATAAATTAAAAAAAAGCAATTATTCTTTCAACACTTTGAGGTAAAAAATTTCTCCGTTTTTCAGTTCTATAGCCACAAAATAAATTCCATTTGCAAGATATTGAGCGTCTATTTTACATGAAAAGTTATCGGTGCTTTTTTCAAACACTTTGTTTCCTAAAATATTTATCATACTTACCTGCTTTATTAAATCAGATGATTCTATATAAAAAACATGACTGGAAGGGTTGGGAAAAATTCTTATATTTTTACCTTTGATCCACTCTTGAACGCTGGTCAAAGTATTACAAAAATTGGGGATTCCCCATCCTATGTTATTATCAGGGTTGTTAGTATTACTACTGTTTTGTTTTATCAGGTTCAAAAGTTGTATGTTATTTAAGTTAGATTTTCCTTGCCACAAACAAGCGGCAGATCCTGCTATTAAAGGGCTTGAAAAGGAGGTGCCGTTTCCATTTACAGCCAATCCGCCTGAAGATGCAAAAGTAGTATTTACTCCCATTGCACACACATCGGGTTTAATT
>DAHXOV010000093.1 GCA_027364695.1 bacterium | reverse complement strand
CATGTAGCCACTGGTGCCACTGAAAATACAGTAAGTGGAGAAATGGTTTATATCTAAATTAAAAAATAGTATATTTGCCAACAAAATCTGACTATGTATAAAAATATATTTACACTAATGATTATTTTCGTTTTATATTCCTGTTCAACGGTTAATAAGCATATCAAAAGAGCAGAAAGATATACCAGCGCCCTGAAAATAGATAAAGCGATCAATGAATATAAAAAAGCATTAGAGATAAATAAAGATAACTACAAAGCCAACGCAGCACTCGGTGTAATGTTGTGTGATTATATGAATTTGTATGAAGATGCCCTGCCATACTTAGAAAATGCCTATTATCATAGCCCTAAAGACACTTCTGCGGATATTGTTTATGCGCTTGCCAAATCATATCAATATCATGGGCAATTTGAAAAAGCAATAGAAATGCTTAATAACTTGAACGACGTAATAGCTACCGAAGAGAACGACAAAGAGTTTCAAATGGACTTAAAGAAAAGAAAACAAGATTGTAATTATGCCATCCAACATCAAAACAAGAGTAATAAAAATATTAAAGTAATTAACTTGGGAAAAACAGTGAATACTTCTGCGCCCGAATATGTCCCTACTTATCTGGATAATGAATTGTATTTTACTTCAAAAAGAAAAGATAGCAATAAAGAAAAATTCAGTGAATGGGATGGAAAGTACTTTGAGGCAATGTACACAGCAAAAATGAAAAATGGAAGTCCGGAAAAAATTGATTATCTCTACATCCCTAAGAATAACAAAAAAATGAAGCCTAATGATAATAGATCAATCATATCTGTATCAGGAAATAAAAAATATCTGTTTATTTTTGAGAACACTAAAATCACACAGGTATCTATTGACTCTATAAATACTCAAAAAAACAGACATTTATCAAACACCATTAATTTCAGTTATTATCAAAGCCATGCTTTTCTTACTAAAGATGAAAAAACATTATATTTTACAAGTGATTCCGAAAGTGGTATTGGAGGTTTAGATATTTATGTGTCTCGCAAAAATTCGGATGGAACATGGTCTGCGCCTGAAAATGTTGGCAGCCCCATCAATACAGAATACGACGAAGACGCCCCTTTCTTATCAGAAGATGAAAAAACACTGTACTTTGCATCTACAGGACATCCTGGCTTTGGGAACTATGATATTTACAAAAGTGAATGGGTTGGCACACATTGGTCTGAACCTGTCAATTTAGGACCACCCATCAATTCTTACGGGCATGATATTTATTACATCGAAGAGGACGCACAAAAAAATGTTTTTTTCTCTTCATATAGGAAAGGAGGATATGGCGATATGGACATTTACAAGATACTCTACATGGATAAATTCAAAGATATGCCTTTATCCAACATAAAAATCGGTGAAATTGCAGTACAAAAAAATAATGATACTACTTATCATCTGTGGGCTCAAATACCCTCTCTATTTGACATATATTATCCACAATGGAAATACAAAAATCAGCAAAGTGAAACAAATGAAACAGCTATTGTTATACCTATATCAAAACAAGAAAAAATAATCTACGAAGCCATATTGCTGTGTGATACTTGTCTCAATCCAATCAAAATTCAATTAGAAAAAACAATTGAGAACACACTCCCTGCCATTGTATCTAATACAACAAGTTTGCCTAAAACAGACATCAACACACTGCCAGAAGGAGAAATTCCTGCGTCTGTACTAGCATCTATTGGTTTTGATACCAGTGCTGTTTACTTTGATTTTGATAAAACCAATATCAAAGAAGAAGAGATCAGTAAACTCAATAAAAATATAGATCTACTCAATCAATACCATTTGTCCATAAAGATAGAGGCATACAGTGATATGTACGGTCATACACTCAAACACAGGCAAATATCAAAAGATAGAGCCAAGCAAGTGTATATGCATGTCATCAAAAACGGTTTGAACAAAAAGCAAATCATTGAATACAAAGGCAAAGGCAGCGTAGCTTATTGTAATGAAAGAGATTTAAAAAAATGTCCTGATAAAATACATGCCCGCCATCGTTACGCAAAAATAAGAGTGTTTAAGGTGAAATAATGGACTTTCGGAATAAAAAAGATTTAGTATTTCTAATACTTGCAGGTTTTTTTGTTACTAATGCCATCGTAGCAGAAATCATTGGTGGGAAGTTGGTCAGTTTTTTTGGAGTATTTACTCAAAGCATCGGTATTATATTATGGCCCGTAGTATTTCTTCTTACGGACCTGATTAACGAGCATTTTGGAAGAGATGGTGTAAAAAAACTTACGTATATCACGGTGGCTTTAATTATTTATATATACCTATTATTGAGTATCGCCATGAACATACCCGCTGTTCCATTTTCGCCAGTGAATGATTTTGTATTCAAAAAAGTATTTGGACAATCACAATGGATTATTATAGGCAGCATTATAGCATTCATTATTGCTCAGCTGATAGATGTTTATATTTTTTGGTGGATTAGAAAATACACAGGAAAATTTATGATATGGATAAGAGCCACAGGGAGTACTATCATTAGTCAATTGGTGGACACTTTTGTAGTGCAGTTTGTTGCTTTTGTAATCCCTGGCTATTGGACACTTTCAGACTTTGTACAAAATGCTTTTTATGGCTATCTATTCAAATTGTTCGTGGCTATATTACTTATTCCTTTTATTTACTTTGGACATCGTCTCATTGGTAAATTTGTGCCTGAACATGAATGAATTTTATTTAAAGATATATGATATTGTAAGAAAAATTCCACAGGGCAGAGTAAGCACTTATGGGTCTATTGCTAAATGCCTTGGCGCATCCAAATCAGCAAGAATAGTAGGATATGCCATGAACCTGTCGCATCAATATGACTTAAATATACCTGCACACAGAGTGGTAAATAGAAATGGATTATTAACAGGGAAACATCATTTTGCCACCCCCCTTTTAATGCAACAATTGTTAGAATCAGAGGGTATTATCGTAAAAAACAATCAAGTACAAAATTTTGAAAAAGTATTTTGGGATCCCTGTCAGTAAGTTTTTTGTTCAATACCGTTTTTATAAGCCTGTATAAAAAAACACATTAACTGAATAATAATAAATTTTACTATTTGATAATATCAGGAGCAAGAAATACTTTTGCACCAATATGAAATTGTTTTTTTTAAGGCATACAGGAATTATTTTAGGTCCTTTGATATTTATTCTCTTTGCTTTGTTTCAGCCACTGAATGGTACAGTAGAAGTCAACCGAATGACAGGCATAGTATTATGGATGGCTATATGGTGGATGACAGAATGTGTGCATTTGGCAGTTACTTCGCTATTACCTGTTGTACTTATACCCTTGTCTCAAATAGCAGGAATAAAGGAAGTAGCTAGAGAGTACAGCGATAGTATTATATTTTTGTTTTTGGGTGGATTTCTAATTTCTATTGCTATTGAAAAATGGAACTTACATCATAGAATAGCCCGAAGCATTTTAAGATTAACAGGAAGCACTGTGTATGGTATTCTGGCAGGAGTAATGATCAGCACTTTTTTGATCAGCAATTGGATCAGCAATACTGCCACTGCGTTGATGTTCTTTGGCGTAATTATGTCATTACTTAAAGAGCTAGAGACCACTCTCCATCAAAAAGACAGAAGTTTTTTAGCCATTGCTTTGATGCTTGGTATGGCTTATGCTTCCAGCATAGGAGGTATGGTAACGCCCATAGGCACGCCACCCAATATGTATTTTTTTAAAGTATGTGCTCATTTGTTAGGTGAAAATTGTCCTGTTTCTTTTTTAGGATGGATAAAAAACTTCTTACCACTGGGAATGATTATTTTAATAGGGTGTTACCTCATTTTGACTATTCTGTTCTTAAATAAAATGTCTCTCAAAAAAATTTATTTACCCTTTACCAAATCGCATGAGCATGACAAAATGAGTTTTGAAGAGAAAGTGATTAGTATCGTATTTTTAATATGTGTATTGCTGTGGCTTACGAGAGAAGGAACAGGAAATGGTATAGGCGGAATCATAGGATGGAAAAAATATTTACCCCATCCTGATTATTTGGATGACTCAGTGATAGCAATAGCGGCAGCATTAACTTTATTTATTATTCCAAGCAAAAAAGATAAAGGAAAAAATATATTGGTATGGGAAGATGTGAAGCAATTGAAATATGAAATTTTACTCTTATTTGGTGGTGGTTTTGCATTGGCTTATGGTTTTGAAAAGTCGGGATTAATATCCTATTTGATTCAGCAGCTTGTTTTTGTAAAATACATTCATCCTCTGTGGGTGATATTTTTAATTTCAGTCATTGTAGTAATAGTCAGTGAATTTGCCTCAAACATTGCTTCTGTTCAATTGGCATTGCCTGTCATTGCATCTATGGCAATACATTTTCCGAAAGAGTATACTATGCAGCTGGTTTATCCTTGTGTATTATCAGCATCGGTAGGATTTATGCTCCCTGTGGCTACGGCGCCCAATACTATTGCTTTTGGTAGCGGAATGGTGCCTGTAAAATCTATGATGATGGCAGGATTTTTCCTGGATATATTATGTATCTTTACCATCTCATTATATTCTTATTTTGTATTATGATCATTGCAGAAAATATATTTAAAAAAATAGGGGACACAGAAATACTAAAAGGGATTTCAATTGCTGTACAGGCATCGGAAGTGGTGAGTTTAGTAGGACCATCCGGCGCAGGCAAAACAACTTTATTAAATATATTAGGCACATTGGATAAACCTACATCTGGCAAAGTCATCATAGATAGCGAAAATATAGTAAAAATGAATGAAAAAAAATTAGCTGCTTTCAGAAATAAAAACATAGGATTTGTGTTTCAATTTCATCATCTTTTGCCTGAATTTACTGCATTAGAGAATGTCTATATTCCTGCTTTGATAAGTGGCGAAAAGCAAAAAACAGCAGAGGAGAAAGCAAAAGAATTGCTCAATCGTATGGGTTTATCACATCGGTTTTATCATCAACCATCAGAGTTGTCGGGTGGAGAGCAGCAGAGAGTAGCAGTAGCAAGGGCATTGATAAATAAGCCGAAAGTGATATTTGCAGATGAGCCCACAGGAAATTTAGATAGCCACAATGCAGAAGCATTGCATCATTTATTTTTTGAATTAAGGAAAGAATATCTACAAACATTTGTTATTGTAACACACAATGAGCATTTGGCTGCTATGGCAGACAGAGTCATTCGTGTAGCAGATGGGGAAATAGTAGAATAGTAGTATTTTTTTAAGACGATAAAAATACTCTGTAATACAAAGAAGATAGAAATTTTACCTTTCAAGAAATGAAAAACAGATAAAACAACTTTCTAACTATCCGATTCCTCCTTTTATCTTTCTACATGTAATAAGTAATCTGCTATAGCATTTACCATACTTGGAAATTCTAATGTGGGGGCATAGATATCTACTCTATAACCCAGTTCTTTGAGTTTATTAGCAGTCAGGATACTATAAGCAGCTATACGGGTTTTATTTTGTTTAAAGTCAGGGAAATATTTTTTTAAGGCTTCTACTGCTATAGGAGTAAAAAAAACCAACATATCAAACCTGGATGGACGAATATCTGTGTTTTTTTCAGGCACCGTTTTATATACATCAGCGGCAGTATATTGGGCATTTAAAACATCTAATATGCCTATTACTTTTTCTCTAATCATATCAGATGCTGGCAATAAAAATTTCTTTTCAATATTTTTTTTAAGTACAGTTTTCAGATCGTCTAATGTGCCCTGTCCCCAAAATATTTTTCTCTTGCGAAGTTCCATATACTTTTGCATATAATAAGCAATTTGTTCATTCAAACAAAAGTACTTCATACTATCAGGGAGTATTATCCGCATATCACGGACAAGGCGAAAAAAATGTTCTATAGCCAACCGGCTGGTAAATATCACTCCTCCATATTCTAAAATATCTACTTTCTGTGTTCTAAATTCTTGTGCAGAGAGTCCATCTACTTTAATGAAAGGGCGAAAGGTAATTTGCACTTTATATTTTTCAATTAAAAGTTGATATGGGTTTTGTACATCAGGGGGTTTTGCTTGAGTTATGAGGATATTTTTTACAGGTTTTCTGGGATAATTGCTTACTTCAAAGGCGGGCAGTACTTTCGCTTTTTCTTCCCATGTTTTGACTTTGTTTTTTCTTTTTCTTTTTCTTTTTTTAACGAGGGTTTGATCTGTATTATTTGTATCAACTTTTGTTTTTTCTTCTTCTATTGTGGTGTTGGCTATTTTTTTCAAAAAGTCCTGTTCCTGTTTTTGAGTAGCATCTATTTCTAAATGATCTGTTTTTTTCGCCTTTTCTATTACCGCATCAAAAGTAAATTTGTTTTTGGCAGACAACTTTTTACGGATTTGTTTTTTACTATCGGTTTTTGTGAATACGCTTTTTCCTTTTTTAATTACTTTTTTTGTTTTATTTTTATTGAGAGTCTTTTCCTTTTTCAAAGTCGGTCCCGACACTTTACTTACTTTGCCATTTTTACTTTTCTTCTTTGCTACTTTTGAAGCAGGTGTTTTATTTTTTTTCTTTTTTGCCATTTACTCGTGTCGTATAAGTTTTGATAAAACTATTAATGGAATGATTTCAAGGGCACAAAAGTACAAAATAAAATTAATGTAATCTATAAGTGTTTTTTGTGGCACCTTTAAGAAACTTATGACAAGTAAAATGAAATAAAGAAGAACGATACTGATTAATAAGTAATGTAGAAAATATTCGCTATTTAAAATGCCCCATACATATAAAAATGTAAGTGGGAATAGAAAAAGACCCACTGCATTTAAAAACATATCTATATTGAAAACAAAAACAAAGTATCTTTTTTCGTCGTCAAAAAAATAAATCATTCCCAAAAAAGATTGCTTCTTCAAAAAAATAGCAATCATTGTCATGAAAAAAATAAGAATAAACAAAGCAAAATTCTTGAAATGATAAGTATTATCATACTCGGATAATGTATCATATGAAAATATATTCTGATAATACGGGAATATATTTTGCTGTAATAACCAGAGCACAGTTAAAATAGAAAAATTAATATAAAATATAATACTCATTATCTTTAACAACCGTGCCTGAAAAGATTTTTTTGACTCTATGAGTTCTCTTCTCACCCTTTTATCTACAAGTGATAAGACAGGTAAAAAAACAATTTTTCGCGAATACAGATAAATGTATAATACAAAAAAAAACTGAGCAAACATTAAAAACACCATCCAATGTGGTAAATAAGGAATAGCTCTTATATTTTCTGCCATCCAATGCACTCCTGCAAAAGTAAGAATAATAATCTCAAACTTCTGCAAAGGAATTAGTAAGTTTGCAAAAAAAATTATGGAAAATACAGAAAACCCCAGTCAGGAAGTGAATATTGAACTTTCTGCCGATGTTGCAGACGGTATATATTCAAATCTGGCTATTATCTCACATTCTCCAAACGAATTTATTATTGATTTCGTAAGTGTTATGCCCGGCGTACCAAAAGCCAAAGTACGATCCAGAGTAATACTTACTCCTCAAAATGCAAAACGACTCATGAAAGCATTAGAAAATAATATTAAAACCTTTGAAAAAACAAATGGCTTTATAAAAGAACAGGAAACCAATATCCCTTTTAATTTTGGATCTCCCACGGCACAAGCATAATTTCAAAACACTCAAATATCTTTTATGCAAAAAATACAGACATTCTGCTACTTACTCATTATTTTATTGTTTGTAACCATCCAATCTCATGCACAAACAAATGCTCTGAACCTACAACAATGCATAGATATTGCTATACAAAATAATTTAAATTTAAAAATAACAGATGTCAATTTAAACATCGCAAAAAATAATTTATCACAATCGCAGGCACAGACATTGCCATCTTTAAACGGTGGCGCCACTCATATCTATCAGTATGGACGAACAATAGACAGATATACCAATACATTTGCTAATACACAGGTATTGTCTCAAAACTTTTATTTATCTGCACAATGGACAATATGGGCGGGCTTATCACAACATAACACCATTCAGTCCAATAAAATGAATATGCTTTCTGCACATGAAAATCTGATGCAACAAAAAAATGATTTAATCCTCAATGTTGCTACAGCATACATCAATATCTTATTGTCTCAGGATATTTTAAAAGTCAATCAGTCGCAATACGACATTACTAAACAACAGTATGAACGCACCAAAATACTTGTAGAGCAAGGAAGCGCTGCTATTTCAACATTAAAAGATATAGAAGCCCAGTTAGCCAACGATGAACTCAATGTCATCAATGCAAAAAGTAATCTTGAATTAAATATACTGGCTCTCAAACAGATAATGAATGTATCCGCTCAACAAAATATAGAAATCATCCAACCCGCAATCACTCTCAATGCAGAGCTCCTTACACAATATACAGCAGAGGAAATTTATAACATCGCCCAGAAAATACAGCCCTCTGTAAAAAGTAGAGAATATGCTCTAAAAGCAAGTGAATATAATTTGAAAGCAAGTCGTGGAAAAAGAAGCCCTACATTGAGTATCAGCGCATCTTTGGCCACAGGATATTCAGGATTGGCTAAAAGAATAACAGGCTATCAAACACAAACAGATACACTCGGCAATATTTCTGGTTTTGGTCCATTGTTATACTCACAGGAAGTACCGATATTGGAAAAATCACCTTTCATACAACAATACAAAGACAATTTTAATCAAACATTAGGATTTAACCTGAATGTCCCATTATTCAACTCATTAAATACACATACTTCTATTAAAAATGCAGAACTCAATGTTTTAAATTCAAAATATAATTATGACCTCAACAATCAAAATTTGTACAAAACGATATTACAGGCATACACCAATGCTCAAGCCGCATTGCAAAAATATCAAGCCAATATCAAGTCATACGAAGCATCTAAAATTTCCTATGAAACGAATGAGACAAAATATCAACAAGGAGCGGTTTCCTTTTTTGATTACTCTACTTCTAAAAATAGAAGTGTGTCAGCTGAGCTAAACATGATACAGGCAAGATATGATTTGTTTTTCAAAATCAAAATACTAGAATTCTATGCAGGCAAGTCGATTAATTTTTAATGCTATGAAAACAAGCATTTTCATACTAATATGGTTTTTCATTTTTATGAGTTTAGGGTATTCGCAAGTACATATCAATACAGACAGCATAGGTCATTTGTCCAAAACAGAAAATTTGTATGTAAAAAACATCTCTTCAGACTCTCTCACTTCGGGCTTTGTCATTATCATTAAAAAAGAAGTGAAATTACACAAACATTTGAACCATTCAGAGCATGTGCTTGTATTGGAGGGCGAAGGTAAAATGAAATTAGGGAATGAAGAATTTATCATTAAAAAGAACGATGTAATATTCATACCAAAAAATACCCCACACAAGGTTATTACTACTTCAAAAAAAACACTCAAAGTCATTAGCATACAGTCTCCTTTTTTTGATGGAAAAGACAGATTAATATTAGAATAATACCCTAATAAATAGTTTATGAAAAAACAATCCTTATTCCTATTTCTCTTTATTGCTTATCAAACTTTGTATTCCCAAATTGTTTATCAGCAAAAGTTTAATAACCTGACACTGTCCACATACACTACTGTTTATGTAACCACACAATATACAGATGTCCCAAGCTCTTATATTCAGGTCAATGAGGGATACAAAAATAATACGGGTTCTTCTCTGCGCCCTAATGCGCCTTTTCACACAGATAGTTTAAGGAAAAAAGGATGGGCTGTAGTGTACAATGATATATTAAAAGATACTTTTTTGGTATCCACTTCTTGGGTAGATACGAATAAAATTATCAGTCGATGGTGCATTTTACCTGTAATGAGTGGCATTTCTATCAATTCAGTTTTACACTGGAAAGCCATGTCGCCCGATCCCACTTATGCCGATGGCTATGCAGTATATATATCCACCAACACAAGTACTATCGATACAAGCATTTTCAATAATTCTAATAAAGTATTTCAAATCAGCGATAACAGTGTAAGTGGCGGTGGAGAAAAACAACAATGGACACATAGAAGTATTTCTCTTGCTAATTATACAGGGCAAAGCATTCGTATTGCTTTTAAAAATATTTCCAATCAAAAATACCAATTATGGATAGACGATATTACAATAGAGAACTTGCCCAATACCTATGATGCCAAACTTCAAAACTTAGGAAATCTAAAATACATGAGCACCAATCAAGCCTTCAACTTAATGTCTCGCTTGCAAAATATGGGTTATCAAAATATATCTAATGTGAATTTAGCTTATAGCATTCAAGGGGTAGCATACAATAATCAAAGTTTTTCACTCAATCAAAATTTATTGCCATTATCAACGACTGATTTAGTATTTACCAATACGCTCACTATCAATACACCAGGAATATATCAGGTAAAAATTTGGATAAATCAGATAAATGGACAAATAGATCAAAATCATTTTAATGACACTATCTCTTATTATTTATCGGTAATGAGTGCTTCTGCCACACCAAAAATACTAATAGAACAAATAACAGATGCAACATTTTCAGATGCGCCTGCCTGCCAGGATACATTACTTTATTTTATACAACAAGATACAAATATTATTGTAACACAAATACACCAACAGGATTCTTTGCAATGCAACCTATCAAAATTACATTCAAGATATTTTGAAGTCCCAGAAAATCAACCGATTGCACTGATAAATAGAAAATATATTTTAAACAAGAACAAAAATTATTTCTTTCGAAATGAATTAAGAAATAGTGTTACCACTGTCAAAAATACTCTAACCCCTTGTTACATCAATATATTCAACATTATTGCAGATACCATCACAAAAACCATCCAACTGGATGTGAGTGTGGGTTTTTATCAAAATGCAAAAGGTGATTATAGGGTAAATGTATATCTGGCAGAAAATAATGTTTATGGAGATCCAACAGATACTACTATTAATGGATACAACCAATCATCCTCATTTTATTTTACACCCTATTCCAATTATTATCAACAAGGTTATTTTTCAAGTACTGCTAATACCTTTATCCTGAACGCATATCAATACAAACATCAATTCGTAACACAGCAGGCGTTAAATGGAATATATGGCGACATATCTGTTGTTCCTACTACACCAACAGCATCCGCCACATATTCCAAAACTTACACATTATCTGTACCATCTACAAGCAGCAATGTATTTAAATACCGCTTCAATAATTTATATGCCATTGCTTATATTTATGAACATGATACACTCATTCAAAACAGACAGATATTAAACGCAACGAAAATAAAAATTAATACCAATGCGGAAATAGTAAGTGTTTTTGATATACAAACCAATAATAATTTTAATCTGTATCCCAACCCTGCATCTTATCATATCCTGCTAAAAGGATTGAATGAGCAAATATATCGTGGAAAAATATTAAACGCATTAGGAGAAGAAGTATTGAACATCCGCTCTGATATTACTGATATATCTATGCTTCCGTCGGGAGTTTATGTAATTTTAATACAAACCATTCACGGTAAAATATTCAGTAAAAAATTAATCATTCAAAGATAAAAAATAAAAATATCCGGCAAGGTATTACCGCTCTGCTGCAAAACAGGGCACTGATATATTTGCGGAGTAAAGATTTATTCATTAGGTTTGTCAAAAAATAATGCAGATTTCAATTATCATACCCTTAAAAGATGAAGCAGAGTCATTACCTGAATTACACGAATGGATGATAAAAGTATTAAATACAAAGTATCGTTTTGAGATTATTTTTATAGATGACGGGAGTAAAGATGATTCTTGGGAAGTCATACAATCATTGATAGAAAAAGATAAAAGAGTACGAGGCATTCGGTTGATGAGAAATTATGGAAAATCAGCAGCACTGCAAGTAGGATTTGAACATGCACAGGGCGATGTAGTTATTACCATGGATGCCGATTTGCAAGATAGCCCCGAAGAAATACCTGAATTGTATCAAATGATAACAGAGCAAAACTATGATTTGATAAGTGGTTGGAAAAAGATAAGGCACGATAATATAATCACAAAAAATATCCCATCAAAAATATACAATTGGGCAGTCAGAGTATTCAGTAAGATCCATTTACACGATTTTAACTGCGGACTAAAAGCCTACAAAAAGAAAGTAATAAAGAGCATAGAAGTGTATGGCGAAATGCACAGATTTATTCCTGTTATTGCAAAATATGCAGGGTTTAATAAAATTGGTGAAAAAGCAGTGCAACATCGCCCAAGAAAATATGGCAAGAGCAAATTTGGATGGGAAAGGTTTATCAATGGCTTTTTAGACCTACTAAGCATTATGTTTATATCAAAGTTTGGCAAGAAACCCATGCATTTTTTTGGTTTAATAGGCACTTTGATGTTTATCCTTGGTTTTATTGCCAGCGCTTATTTGGGAATAGATAAATTATACCGGGTATTCAATCATTTGCCTGCAAGATTAATAGTGCATAGACCTTCCTTTTATATTGCTTTGACCTGTATGATATTAGGCACATTGCTTTTCGTAGCAGGATTTTTAGGAGAAATGATCAATCGCAATTCTAATATCAGAAACAAATATCTGATAGATGAAAAAAAGAACTTTTAATAGATGTCCCTAAACCCTAATGATGATATCAATAAGCTCAAGCGTGAAATTGTCCTTTTGGGACGAAAAATTAGCCACTTAAAATTTAGAAACTCATTATTATTCAAAATACTCACCGCTGTAAATATCTTCATTTTCATTGTGTATGTTCAATTTATTCTGTCTTATGTTCTTGATTTGAATTCTGACTTAGTAAAAAACTCGGAAATTCAATTCAGAACCTATCCTTATGAGACAGAAAACGTGAAAATATACACCATTTCATTTAAGTATAAAAATTATTTGTTTCATTCTAAAATTAATAAACAATTAGACAGAACGATTATCTATTCGGATATTACAGTGAGTACAGATATGTTTTTTCAACTACCACAAAAATTGAAATTTAGGCATTTAAAAAATACCTATTTTTTTGTCAATGAAACACTGGGTATGCTTGTAATATGTTCTATTATTATTTTTATTCAAATGATTGCCTATATTTACAAACAATACGAG
>DAHXOV010000091.1 GCA_027364695.1 bacterium | reverse complement strand
TTTAGATACTTTTTGATATTAAAAATATTTTTAAAAGCGTGGACAGGAGAAATGGCTCTGTCTCCGTCTTCTCTGATGCGAGATTGTATAGCATAAGCGAGATATACAAAATGTTTTTTATTCAATTGGAGCAATGTTTTTTCTGCGGTTTCATCTCCATCTATAATTCGTGCACAGGCCGCCCAGTCAGGTTGATTGATTTTAATAAGAAACTTCATAGCTTCTTCATCATCCCATATTGCATTGACAAAGGCAGCTAAGTGATAATGTTTGTTGTGAATAAGGAAATGAAAGGCTTTTTTATCGTCACGAATAGCATCTAATGTGGCTACTAATTCTCTATAATCATTGAGTATGAGCCAGTTAAATGCCTCTGTATTTTGACATACATGTTGAGTAAATTTTTCAATGACTTCTATGGGATATGTTTTTAATGTTGTTTTCATCCTCCTCCTGTAATAACTTGGTATTTGCTTGTATTAGCCGGATCAACAGTGCTGAGTATTTCTAATGCTTTTTGTTTTTCTTCGGGTGTAGCCTCTTTAAATATTTGGATGATTTCATCACGCTTGGTATTCATAAGCACTTGCATATTAAAAGATGCGGGGCGTGCTTGATATACTTTAACCAATAGTTCCATTGCTTTTAAGATGTTTGCTCTACCCTCATCAGGCTTATTATGCATAATGTCCAGTCCCAAACGATGGTATTGATACATAAATTCTCTGATGCCTTGAAATGATGCCTGCAATTGATTATCTACATACCAAAATCTATTTTTTTGTCCTGTTTCGCTTGGCGACCACCCTTTTTCATTAAAACTCTGAGCGTTGGACGCAATGAGTTGAGATTTATTCCAAAACTCTGTACCTCCATATAATGAAAAAGTGTCGTAGTCCAAAGCAAGTATGATATTAACATAATAAGCAATAACTGAGGTTAAGTTGGTTTCAAAATTATTCAGATTGAATTGAAGCTGAGTGAATTGTTGGTAAATAATATGAAAACTTTCATCCATGATGTTGAGGGTAGGAGTAAAGTAAGTACTCTTATATATAGGTCGGCGCGCTTGTACCTGAATGGTAGAATTATAGTCGCCTATATCGTTTTTTTGAGTGATGTTGATGAGCATTGAACAGTCAATTTTTTCAATGGCTTCAAAGTTATCCTTGGTCCATTTATTATTATTGACAAATTCGGTGAGGGCTTTTTGCAATTGATCAAATATTTGTTTTTCTTGTGTACCTTGTATTTGCTGAGATACAATGGTAATCTGACAGTTTAATTCCTGTGAAGAATAGTAAAGTATATGGCTAAAGAATATGAATAAAAAATAGTACAATTTCATAATCTGCAAAGATGTAAAAAATTGAGAACATAAACGATTGGTGAACTAAATTTATTGCAACTTGGAGGGGAAAGCAATGATATTACAAAACACTGGTAGATTGTCGGCAGAATGTATTTTTTTTAATCTTCCTCTTGTTTTAATAAGATACACATCGTAATGAATCTGATTTAAGTGCTGCAATATGTCCTGAGATGAATAACCTGCAGCACGAAAGTTTTTTTCGCTTATTTCAATCATTAATATAGGTCGCATTTCTTTAATGGTGTTGTGAGCGCCTTGCAAAACAAACAGTTCGTTGCCTTCTACATCTATTTTTATAAAGTTTAAGGATTGAATATTATTTTGATTGACAAAATTATCTAATGTATCTATTTCAATATCCTGAACTTTTTTTGAATGATGGAAATTAGCCGGATAAATAGAGTACAAACCCTCATTCTCATTCTCATTTTCATCAAATATAGGGATTCTATCGCGTTGTTTACCAATCGCTTTTTGTATAGGGATGATTTTGTGATATAAGTGAGAATTGAGTTGAATGTTTTCTTTAAACGTATCAAATACTGTTTTCACTGGTTCAAATGCCCATACTTTACTGCGCTCATTTATTATAGAGGCAAAAAACATGGTGTATTCTCCTGTATTAGCTCCTATATCTAGGATATTGTATGTTGGGCAAATGATTTTTTTAGCAGCAAATATAGTATTCCAATCGTGTGCACCCCGCCAATATATTTTGTTTCCAAGATACTTAGATATATCTAATTTAATTTTAAATTTGTATGGAGTTTCTATGATCTTTGTAGTAGATACCTTTGGTTTTTTGAACAAAGAAGAAATAAGTTTCACTACAAAATATCCGCCCGGTATAATATATAATTGTCTTGTGAATGCAGAAAATAGATCAATCATAAATTAGTTTTTCTAATTGTTGTTTAATGTGTGATATATCAAATTTCTTTGTAATTGTGCTTTGAACATCTTCAGGTTTAAAATTTGAGTAATTTTTATACAAATCCAGAATTACTTTTTTAGTAGCAATTAAATCATTAATGGGGACAAGATAACCATTTTTTTCATTCACATATTCATCAGGTCCCCCACATTTGCTGACAATTACCGGTAATCCGTGAGCAATGGCTTCAGCTGTAACTACCGAAAAGGTTTCAAATTTACTTAGTAAAATAAATGCATTGTATTCCATATAAAGTTCAGATATCTTTTCGTTTTGTATCGTACCTTTAAAAAAAACATTTTTATTACAAATACCCATTTTAATACACTCTGAAACCAAAAAATTTTTATCATTACCGTCACCATATATGTCCAACTGTACAAGTGGAAGTTCTTTAGATACTTCACAGATTACTCTTAATAAAAAAAGTATATTTTTTGGATAATTGATTAAGTTAGAAATAGTCAATAACTTAAATATATTTGAATTATTTTTTCTGACAATGGTTTGAGGAGAAACAATGACATTTGGCGTAACCATTATTCTCTGTTTCAGATGAGGAAACCTTTTAACCAATTGGTTCTTTAGGTATTCAGAAACCACGCTTATTTGATGGAATTGATATAATTTCTTTTTAATAAGCCACTTGAGCAGAGAATTAATTTGAGAAAAATTATCATCAAAAAAAGTGTATCCACTCCAATGTTCTGTCAATATCCATCTTTGGATGTCCAAAAAACGAAGAAATAATGTGAATGCCGCATAGGGATAAGAAACATGTAAATGAAAAACATCTATTTTCCCCCATTTGTTCCTTGCTTTAATACCCTCAATGAGAGGAATAATAAGATAACAAAATAATTTTAATGGAAAAAATGCAGGCACACTGTAAATAACAATATCTCCAAATTTCTCTTTTAATAGTTGTTTTTTAAACCAAAATAAATTTTTACTATGATGAATGTGAAAACAATGAAGGTCGCTAAATTCTGCCATGATTTCTATGTGCTTCTTAATAAAGATAGCTTTGTAATCATTGACATTATTGCGATACCATCCTACCCAACACAGTATTTTTTTTCTATTCATCTTGTGGGGCAATATAATGGATTTATTGTTGTTACATAAACAATACAAAACGACCCACTATCCTTTCTTTCTCTCTTTTATCATTCTTCTGTATAAGGTAAGGATGTAACATGTCCTACAAATTCATGCTTAGCTCCTTTTATGTCTCTCACATATATCTTATACACATACACATCTTGTGTAGCTTTTTTAGTGTTACCTTTTACACTGCCATCCCATCCTTTCTGAAAATTATTACTCTCA
>DAHXOV010000036.1 GCA_027364695.1 bacterium | reverse complement strand
CGCTGCAATCGGCGAATGCAAAAGGTATAGATGTAGTTATCATTGATACAGCGGGACGTCTGCATAATAAAATCAATTTGATGAATGAGCTGAGTAAAGTGAAAAATGTGATGAAAAAAGTTGTTCCTGATGCGCCACATGAGGTTATTTTGGTGTTGGATGCTACGACGGGTCAAAATGCTTTTGAACAATGTAAGCAATTCACTCATGCTACACAAGTCAATGCGATTACACTGACTAAGTTGGATGGTACTGCTAAAGGAGGAGTAGCGATTGGTTTGTCTTATCAGTTTAAAGTGCCTATTAAATATATTGGTACTGGTGAAAAGATAAGAGATATTCAGCTTTTTGATTCTAAAAAATATATTCAATCATTATTTGAAAAATAAAAATTATGGAAAATAAAAAATTCTCAACAAGAGATGTTCTGATGGCGTTGATGGGTATTGCTATTGTTGTTTTATTTGTAATGCTTATGAAGAAAAGCAGTGTGTCGTCTGTTGAAAAGGCAGGGGCATTGTCGTCGGATGTAAAAGGCGCTACCAGTATTGCAATCTCATCCAATGCGTTGCCAGAAGCAAAAATTGCATACATCAATATAGACACATTGAATGAAAGATACTTGTATATTTCAGATTATGTAAAAGTAATGAAAAAGAAAAAGGATGTATTGGAATCACAACTGCAAATATTGATGAATCAATTTCAGCAGGATTATGAAACATTTCAGCAATCGGCACAGGCAGGTATAGCCCCACAGACAGAATTAGAGAAACAAAAAAGAAAGTTGGAACAACAACAAAAGGAGATTCAAAACAAGCAAATGCAAATGGATAATCTGGCAGTAGAACTGCAGGAGAAAAATGAGCATCTGCAAAGAGATATAAAAGAGTTCATGAAGAAATTTAATAACGGGAAGTATGATTATATTTTATCCTACTCAGATGCGTTGCCAAATGTATTGTTTGCTAAACCAGAATATAATATAACAAAAGTGGTTTTGGAAGCACTCAATGAAGCGTATTTGAAAAGTAAACAAGAAAATAAATAGGCAGGTTGAGTTGATTTTTGTTCAATGTATTTTAGTTGTTCTGTTCTAACAAATCTTGATAGGAAATTGTTTTGCTAATGGCTCCATTTTCAAGGTAAAAAATTCTGTTGCAGTATTTCAAGGTGCTTATTCTATGTGCAATCAGAATGACAGTGAGTTGGTATTGATGGGCAATGTGATAAATGGCGTTCATTACAGATTCTTGTGTTTTTTCATCTAAGGCGCTGGTGGCTTCGTCCATAATGATAAGAGAAGCGTTTCTGTACAGTGCTCTGGCAATGACTAATCTTTGTTTTTGTCCACCTGACAGATAGCCGCCTGACTCGCCGATGGAAGTTTGAATGGTATGGGGCAAATTTTTTACGAAGTCATCTAATTGTACGGCTTTAAGGCATTCCCATGCTTTTGCTAGATCAATATTTTTTTCTTCTTCGCCAAAAGCAATGTTATTTAATATGCTGCCATTTAATAAGAACATGTCCTGATAAACAAATGCTATGTGTTTTTGCCATTGATGGATGTTGGTTGCATTGATCGCTTGGTGGTCAATGATTATTTTTCCGCTTGTTGGAGGAAGTAGTCCTGATATAACATATACCAGTGATGTTTTTCCTGCGCCTGATTTTCCTGCCAATCCTATTATTTCGCCTTTATTGATTTTTAAGTTGATATTTAATAATACCATTTGGTCTTCTGTATCTAAATAGGACAAGCAAATATCTTTAAGTTCTATATGTTGCTTGAATAAGATGGGGGGTTGTTCAGAAGGTTGTTTTTCTGTTTGATGTTTTTGTAATTGTTTTTTTGTTTTTTCGAAGATGTCTAAAATAAATTCATATTGTCTAATGAGTAATAAATTTGAGTTGATACGGTTGAGAGAGGGTAATAATCTGTACGCAGCAGCCAGATAGATAGCCAGTACCATAATAATTTCTGTTTTTGATTCTTTGAAAACAAGGGCATATACATATATCAGTAAGATGGATAAAAGAGCTGACCATTCCAGTAATTTAGTAGTAGTTTGTTGATATATATTGATTCTGATTTGGATATGATTGTACTTTTTTATGGATTCTTTTAATCTTCGTACAAAATAAACTACTTTGTTTTGCATTTTGATATCAGCGTAGCCCGATATCATTTCTCTGGAGAGATTAGAATTTTCACCGATGAATTGGTTTAATTCTATTCCGAAATTTTGAATTTTTTTTCTAATGAACCAATTAAAAAGGATAACGAAAGGGAAAACGGTCATTAGTAGCATGAAAAAAAGTTGGAAGTTAAAACTTATTATTCCTGTCATAATAATTATGATCACTATGAGTTCTGATGCTATTAGTCCTATAGGCATTAAAATAAAGTTTATAAATTGAAAAGGTAATGTTCTTATTTCTTTATCCAGTTCGCCATAGGTTGTTCTTTTGATTTCTAAAATATTTTTTATGTAGAAAGCATTGGCAGTCATCTGCATAAGTTCCAAGCCTGCATCAAAGCTTATTTTTTGTTGAAATTTCAGTATTATCAGGAAGAGGAATAGACGTAGTAAAAATAAAATGAGTACCAATATCAAAGCAAATAAAATAAACTGTTCTGTATTTGAAAAATTCAATGTATTGTACAGGTATGACAAAAATTTGTTTTGATGGATGACAGATGGTTGCGTAGCAATATATACCGCTGGGAAAATGGCAGATAGCGTTAATACATCTATTAAACTATTAATGATACCTAAAATAATAGAATAAATGATTCTTTTTCTGGTTTGTATAGAAACAATTTCTAAGATTTTTCTGTATAAATAAATGGTATTCAAGATTTTTGGATTTTGAGGACTTCGTAAGTTTAGTTTTTTAATGTAAATTTTACCTGTTCCGTTTTTTTAGGATTACTCTTTAATACAATGATTTTGTAGTGTTCAGTTTCCAATTCCTCATTTGCCTGAGGGATGTGTCCAAATAAAAAATTAAGATAACCACCAATTGTATCATACAAAGGATTTTCAGGAATTGGGTAAGGGAGCGTATCATTGATAGTATTAATATTAACCTCGGCATTGATGATGTATTCGTTGTCTGATTTTTTTTCAATCATAGGTTTTTCTTCATCGTGTTCGTCTTGTATATCACCTACGAGTTCTTCAATAATATCCTCCATAGTAACAATACCTGATGTGTTTCCAAATTCATCAATGACAACTGCAAATTGAGAGTGTTTTTTTTGTAATTGTCGTAACACGTTGTTGATTTTAGCATTTTCGGGTACTAAAAGGGGTGGTCGCATCAGTTGTTCCATGGTGCTTTTATTGATTTCTAATTTGTTTTCAATGATATTTTTTAAAATATCTTTTGTATGTACCACACCAATGATGTTATATAGATTATCTGAATAAACAGGCATTCTGGAAAAGCCATCATCTAAAATCTTTTTAACGATCTCGTCTTTGTTCCAATTGATATTGACAGCAGAAGTTTTGTCTATAGGTAGCATGATTTGTTTTACTACTCTGTCGTCAAATTCAAATACATTTTGAATAAGTTCATATTCGGATGGTTGAATACTTCCGCTTTCTTCACTTTCTGTGAGTATGGCTTTGATTTCTTCTTCGCTGTGGGCTTCATCATTGAGGTTTTTAATACGAAAAATATTTAATATAATATTTGAAAAGCCGTTTAATATCCATATAAATGGTTTAAATAAGACATAAAAAACATGCAGAGGAATAGCTAAAAACAAAGCTGCGCTAGCTGCATAATGAATGCTCATCATTTTTGGAATTTGTTCGCCAAATGTAATATGCATAAAGGTAATGAATGAAAAAGCAACAATGGATGAAAGGCTATGAATGGTATATGCGCTTAAAGATGCAGATGAAAATATATTTGTAAAAATATCAGACACAATCTGTTCGCCTATCCAACCTAATCCCAAACTTGCAAGTGTAATACCTACTTGTGTTGCAGAAAGGTATACATCTAATTTTTGAGTAATTTTTTTTGCCACGGTGGCTAAATAGCTGCCTTTATTTATCAGTACATCTACTTGTGAAGTTCTGACTTTTACAAAAGCAAATTCTGCTGCGACAAAAAAAGCATTCAAAAAAACAAAAAGTAATGTCAACAATATACCAGTTATCATAGTATGAAAAGATTAAAATTAAATGTCCATAAATTTATATTCTCTAAAATACATCCTCGTGGATTCTGTCGCCCCCCCATTTAAAACCAGTTTTTGACAAAAGTATGTAAAAAATTTTGTTTGTGCAAATAGAGCAGATGTAAAGCCTTATTATTACTTTTAAATGGTATTTAAGAGTCTATTAAGATGACTATATTTGGGGCATTGAAATAAAATAATAATGATACAAGTAAATTTATTGAAACCTTTTTGTTCAAAGATATTGCATTTTATTAAAGAATATTCCCATTTGATTTGTCTATCTATAATAGCATTGTACTTATCGCCCTTGTTTGTTTTTGGTAAAGATGCTTTCGTTACTATATTTGATGTGTTAGAGTATTATCCGATGTATAAAATTTTAGTGGAAGAAGGGAAAATTTTTGCTGATAATAAGGAGATTATACAAGAAGTGATGAGTGGATTACCAAGGGTATCATTTCCCAGTGATCTTTATGTCTTCACCTGGTTATTTTATTTATTAAAAGACACTTTTTATGTTCATATAGTGAATATGTTTATTATCCATTATACCGCTTATTTTGGATTTAAATCATTTGCGACCAAGCATCTCAGTCGTTTATTTATAAATTTTAATTTAAGTGAAAGAGAGTGTCATTTGCTGTTCAATTTCAGTGCCTTATATTTTGCATTATTACCTCATTGGCCATTAGGTGGGTTGAGCGTTGCAGGATTTCCGCTATTACTTAATTATTTTATTAATTTTCTAAAAGGATCATTTGTATGGTATGAGATTCTAATATTTTTATTTATTCCTTTTTACTCTTCTTTTGTTTTTTCAGAAATCTTTTATATTCAGATTTTTTTGATATTATTCATTGTTTATCAATTCAGATTTAAAACTTTTAATGTCAAAGCATTTTTTATTCTAATGTTGTATGTTATAGCATGTTTATCATCTGAATATCGTTTGTTTTTATCCGTTTTTGATGGATATAAATCGCATAGAGAATTTCCATTTATACAGTCCATTTCTATTTTTGATTTTTTTAGTTTATCTATTCAAAAACTGATTAACAATTTTGAGTTTATACTTACACAGTATCCAGATGCTCCATTACGAATATTTCCTTTGGTTATAGTCCTTTCAACAGGCGCCTTATTGCTGTCTTTATTACTTCGTCCCAGGTTTTTTAAAATGATAGCCGGGCTCATCATCCTTTCTGTTTTTTTTGCATCATTGTATCTTTTAATGCCCCAAATACATGGCATTTTATCAGGCATCTTGCCTACCAACTTATTTAATATTATCAGAGGTATTAAATTCAGGTATTATGTTATTAATCCATTTGTTTGGACGCTTCTATTTTTATTTTCGCTGTTCATCATTTATTCTGTCAATATAAGAGGCAGAATATTCGTGTATTTTTTTATCATTATTCAGCTGTTGTATCAATTATTTACAACTGGATCTACTGCTAATTTCAGATTTTCTCAAATACTTGAGAATCCATTTAGCAATAATATTAAATTTAAAAGACAGTTGACATATCGTGCATATTACGATGAAAAACTATTTTTAGAGATTAAAAAATATCTGAAAAGCATCACTTCAATGAGCCCTCATCAATAC
>DAHXOV010000033.1 GCA_027364695.1 bacterium | reverse complement strand
GAGTAGTGTACGATATTAGCTCTAAACCACCCGCTACTATTGAATGGGAATAATGCTTGAAAAATTATTTACAGATCACCAGCTAATAATTATCTAATCAGTTGATCCATTAAATTACAAAATATTAAAAAAAATACAGGGATTACAACTAATCCTATACATTTACGCCGATGATGGAATTTTTCAAGACACTTACAGACCCTGAAAGCGTTATTAAATATGGCGGACTGTGGCTACTCTTATTTATAATATTTGCAGAAACAGGTTTGTTTTTTGGCTTCTTTTTACCTGGCGATAATCTAATTTTAATAGCAGGTATTATTGCTGCTACCCATCCCGAATGGTTATACCATCTTCCATTTCCCATCATTGCGCTATTAATGATCATTTCTGCTGTATTGGGCAATATGGCGGGCTATTGGTTTGGAAAACAAGTGGGGGCTCGTATTTACGAAAAAGGAGATAGCTTGTTTTTCAAGAAAAAGCATTTGGTTAAAACAAAATTTTTTTACGATAAGTATGGCTCCAGTACTTTAATTATTGGACGATTTATTCCTATTGTACGTACTTTTGCACCTATCCTTGCAGGAGTTATCAGTGTGGATAAAAGAAAGTTTTTTTTATATAACATAATCGGAGCAGTTTTATGGATAGCGAGTTTGGGCACTGTGGCGTATTACTTAGGCACCTATTATGCAGAATGGATAGAAAAACATATTGCTTATATCTTTATCATTTTAATTGTGATTACCGCTATTCCTGTTGTATTCACAGGTATTCGTGAGAAAACAAGAATCAAAAAAGAGCAGGAAGAAACTAAATTATAAGTTGAATAAAAAGAAAAACAGCATCTTTATTTTTCATAACTACTCTTCAATACCCATCTTCCTACCAACATAAAAAATAATACCAATAACATATTCAATATAATCAATTCATTTCCTATTTGATAAAAAAAAGGCCAACTATTTTGGGATAAAACATACAAAATAAAGGGCGCTGCAAAACAGGAAGTTATGACCCATCCCGAATGTATCTTTTTCTTTGAAAAAATGCCATACCCATACAATGCTAATAATGGACCATAAGTATATCCTGCCAGCATCAGTATAGTATCCACTATCGCTTTATTATTCATTGCATCATACATTAAAATTACTATCCAGACTAATAAGGTAAATAGTAGGTGAATAGCTATTCTAAACATTTGTTTTTTTTGTTCAGACCATTTGTTGTTTTTGTGCAAGTGCAAAATATCAATATAAAAAGAAGTGGTAAGCGTAGTAAGCACACTGTCTGCACTAGAAAAAGTAGCGGCAGTTAAACCTAAAATAAAAAATAAAGCAGAATAAACATTTAGATACTGCAACGCCAGTAATGGAAATGCTTTGTCTGTAAAAATAACCCCGTCTGCTTTTAAAGGCAATGGCATATTTTTATGTTCAAAATACAAATACACCAACACACCTAAAAATTGAAAAAATATATTGACTAAAAACATCACAAAGCTAAAACTTATTATATTCTTTTGTGCTTCGTTCATATTCTTGCAACTCAAATTTTTTTGCATCATATTTTGATCTAATCCTGTCATAGCTACTGCAATAAATACACCACCTAAAAAATCTTTTAGAAAAAAATTCCCCTTTGTCCAATCCCATTCAAATACTCTGAAAAATCTGGACTTAAATATATTTTGAAATGTTTCTGCTATACTCCCATCTAATTGAGAGACAATAGCCCCCATACTCAATACTACCCCCAATACCAAAAATAAAGATTGCAGGGCATCTGTCCATACCAATGTTTTTATTCCACCCCTAATTGTATATGTCAGCATTAAAATTAAAATCAAAGAAATGGTCCATTCAAACTTCCAACTAAAATAATTTAACACAAACTGCTGAAACACAAGTGCTGCCAGATATAATCTGCCTGCTGCACCCAACAATCGGCTGATGATAAAAAATATCGCCCCTGTCTTTTGAATGCTCTTATCAAAGCGTTTTTCTAAAAACTCATAAATAGAAGTTACATTCATCCTATAATATAATGGCAAAAGCAAATAGGCAATGATAAAATACCCGACAAAATAACCCATCACAATTTGCAAATAAGTCAGCCCGCTTGTATAAACCTTTCCTGGCACAGAAATATAAGTAACACCACTCAAACTATCTCCAATCATACCCAATGCTACAATGTACCAAGGCGATTCCTTATTTCCCAGAAAGTAAGCAAAAGCAGATGATTTCCTGGAGGTGATATAAGCAATAGAAATCAGAATAAAAAAATAAATGAGTACAAACAATAAAATAAGTGCTGCTGACATTTTTGAATGCAATGTTACAAAATAATGGATTACACAGACGGATTTCAATTGATGCACTGCAAATAAATGGCGGAATACTGTCCAATAAGTAATCTTTTAGCATAATTTAAATGTAACGCATTATATTATTTTTCGTATATTTGTAAGGAAAATATAAGTTTATGAAAAACGTTTTAATATCATTAGTTTTCATTGCTCTGTTTTTAATTTTCAATGCATGTACATCACTGCGTCATGTTTCTTTTTATGACGATACAGATAGTTATGTGGATATGAAAAAAGAAAGAGCAAAAAATATGGAGTGGCTTGCCAAGCAAAAAAAGCAAGAAATGTATATACAAGATTCTGTGGCAAAAGAGCAGGAAAAGATAAATAATCAACCTTATTACAAAGAACCCAATTATAGCAACGACGATTATTATGATTATGAGTATGCTGCAAGAATCAAGCGTTTTTACAATCCTGTAAGCGGGCTTGGGTATTATGATAATTGGTACACCAATTATGGTTTCTATGGCAGCCCCCAATACGGATCTAGTATTTATATGGGCTATGGTAATTATTCACCTTATGGGGGTTATGGTAATTACTCACCTTATGGGGGTTATGGTAATTACTCACCTTATATGGGCTATGGTAATTATTCACC
>DAHXOV010000002.1 GCA_027364695.1 bacterium | reverse complement strand
TAGTTTGTACGATGTGAAAAGTTTGGCTGATTATGTAATATTAAACTCATTATCTGTTAACTCTGACTGGTTGAATTGGAACACTATTTGGTGGAGAGGGATCAATGCAACTTCTCAAAAAAAGAAATGGAGGTATGCTCTGTGGGACAATGACGCTACTTTTAAACATTATATCAATTATACAGGAATTCCTAATCAAAATGCCAATGCAGATCCTTGCGACCCAGAATCAATAGGAAATCCTGGTGGGCAGGGGCATGTCCCTATCTTAAATGCTTTACTACAAAATCCTAATTTTAAACAATATTATGTAATGAGATATTTCGATTTGTTGAATGGCGGATTAAGTTGTCAAAGAATGTTAGTGGTGTTAGACAGTATGGTAAATTTAATTGCTCCCGAAATGAATCAACATGTCGCCAGATGGGGAGGATGGGGAGGAAGTTATGCAGCATGGTATTCTAATTATCAGGCATTAAGGAATTTTATTATACAAAGATGTGATTCTGTGGTAAATGGGTTTTCTTCTTGCTACAATACAACAGGTCCTTTCAAAATTAAGGTCAATGTTTCTCCACCTAATACAGGACAGGTTCAATTTAATTCTTTAATGCTAAGTAGTTTTGTTTGGACGGGTAATTATCCTGGAAATTTGAATATTCTGCTAAAAGCATTGCCTAACAGTGGTTATTGTTTTGATCGCTGGGAATTAGTCAATCATACACCCTCTCCTAATACTTCCAGTGATTCTATTGCTGTTAATCTGAATACAACAGACAGTATAGTAGCCGTATTTATTCCAGGTACTCAAACGCCTTCTGTTACATCTTCATCGCCATACATTTGTGACGGAGAAGACATTGAACTGCAAGTGAGCGGTAGCAGTGGATCTACTGTGGTATGGTCGTCTTCCTCTGCATTGAGTTGTACTGCTTGTTCTGTAACAATTGCTTCACCTACGGCTAACACGACAGTTTCGGTAAGCATAGCAGGTAATTGTATCAACGGTTCTTCTTCTTTTAATATCAAGGTATATTCTAGGCCTGTTTTAGTTACGCCAGCATACACGCCCTCTTTGTGCATCCCTGCTTCTACTCAGATAGAATTGAAAGGAGGAATAAATTATTCGTGGACACCAAGCACAGGATTGAGTTGTGCCAATTGTGCCAATCCTACTATAACACTTGAAAACACTACTACATATACGGTAGTTACATCTACCGACCCAAATTTTAGATGTAAAGACACGAAAGAAATTACTGTGCTCGTAGATGGTGAGTGCCCTGAAGTATATGTGCCTACAGGATTTAGCCCTAACGGAGATAATAACAACGATGTATTTAAAGTATTTGGCACTGTAAATGATTATCATTTAGTGATTTACAATAGATGGGGAGAAAAAATATATGAAACTAAGAGTATCAACGACACGTGGGATGGTAAATATCAAGCAGAAACAGTGCCATCGGGAGTATATGCATACATACTTACAGGCCTTGATGTAAAAGGAGCGCCCATTAAAAAAGCAGGGA
>DAHXOV010000386.1 GCA_027364695.1 bacterium | reverse complement strand
CCTGTGTCCTGCTGCTACTGCATTTCTAATTCTTGTAAGATAGTCTGAAATTGGGTCTGTGATATTCATATTTATTGATATTTTAGTGTTTTACCAGCTTGCTTTTTTTACGCCTGGGATGAGTCCAAAAGCGGCCATTTCTCTGAGCATGTTTCTGCATATACCAAATTCTCTTATGTATCCTCTTGGTCTGCCTGTCATTTTACATCTGTTTCTTTGACGAACAGGAGAAGCGTTTCTTGGTAAAAGCTGAATGGTCATATAGTCGCCTTTTGCGAGTAATTCTTTTCTTTTTTTGGCGTATTTTTCGGCTAATTTTTTTCTTTTTACTTCTCTTGCTTTCATTGATTCTTTTGCCATATAGTTTTATTTTTTGTAATTATTTTTTGAAGGGTATTCCAAATTCTTTTAATAGTTCGTAGGCTTCCTTATCGGTCTTAGCAGTTGTAATAATACTAATGTCTATACCCATAATTTTGCTTACTTTATCTATGTCTATTTCAGGGAATATGATTTGTTCGGTGATGCCTAAATTGTAGTTTCCTCTGCCATCAAAAGATTTTGGGTGGATGCCTTTAAAGTCGCGGATACGGGGGAGCGCTGCAGCGATTAAGCGATCTAAAAATTCATACATTGTATCTCCTCTTAGGGTTACTTTTGTTCCTATCGCCATGCCTTTTCTTAGTTTAAAGTTTGAGATGTCTTTTTTAGAGATGGTAGGAATGGCTTTTTGTCCTGTTATTGTGGAGAGTTCTTTGATGGATTGCTCTATTAGTTTTTTATCGGCGACTGCTTCTCCTACGCCTTGGTTAACAACTATTTTCACAAGACGTGGTACTTGCATTGTATTGTTGTACTGAAATTTTTCTTTTAAACTTTTAATGATTTCAGTCTTATATTTTACTTTTAATCTTGGCTGGTATTTGGCTGTGCTCATAGGTTAATTTATTTGAGGGTTTCATTGGTTTTTTTAGCGTATTTTTCTATTTTGCCTGTTTCAGCGTTTAATCTTCTCCCTACTCTTGATGGTTTGCCATTGACAAGTATCATGAGGTTAGAGATATGGATGGGTGCTTCTTTTTCTACTATGCCTCCTTGAGGGTTTTTAGCATTTGGTTTTTCGTGTTTGCGGATGAGGTTCACGCCTTCTACGATGGCTCTTTGTTTTTCTATATCTATAAGAATTATTTTTCCTTCTTTTCCTTTGGATCGTCCTCTCATCACTCGTACGAGGTCCCCTGCTTTTAATTTGAGTTTTATTTTTTTATTTGTTGTCTTTGTCATAGATCTTTATTTTTTATATTAAAGTACTTCGGGTGCTAATGATATAATTTTCATCAATTGTTTATCTCTTAATTCACGGGCAACAGGTCCAAAAATACGAGTACCGCGTAATTCGTCGGTATTATTTAATAGTACGACTGCATTATCATCAAATCTAATGTAGGAGCCGTCGTTTCTTCTAATTTCTTTTTTAGTTCTTACAATCACCGCTTTTGAAACGGTTCCTTTTTTCACATTTCCTGATGGGATCGCGTCTTTTACAGTAACTACTACTTTATCTCCTACGGAGGCATATCTTCTTTTTGTTCCTCCAAGTATTCTAATAACAAGTACTTCTTTTGCTCCGCTATTATCTGCTACTTTGGCTCTTGATTCATTTTGTATCATAACAAGGATTTTTTATGGTTTATTATTTTGCTTTTTCAATGATTTCTACGAATCTCCATCTTTTTAATTTGCTCAATGGTCTTGTTTCCATGATTTTTACGGTATCTCCGATTCCACATTGATTTTTTTCGTCGTGGGCGTAAAATTTTGTTGTTTTGTTTACAAATTTGCCATAGATAGGATGTTTTGCTTTTATTGTAATAGAAACAACAATCGTTTTATCCATTTTATTGCTCGTAACTATTCCTATTCTTGTTTTTCTTGCTTTTCTGGTTTCCATAAGAGAAGAGAATTATTTTGTTGTTTTATTTTTTCTTTTATTGCGTTCAGTTGATAGGCGGGCTATATTTTTTCTTGTATTTTTGAGTTCCATAGGGTTTTGAAGTGGAGTGATGGCGTGTTGAAGCTTTAGTTTCACTAGTTTATTTTTTTCGGTATGACTTTTTTCTTTTATTTCTTGTTCTGATAATAGTATGATATCTTTTTGTTTCATAACTCTTGTTTTTTATTGTTTTGCATAGTCCTTTCTTACTACAAATTTTACTACAAGGGGTAGTTTTTGAGCCGCTAGCCGAAGCGCTTCTTTAGCTATTTCTAATGATACGCCATCGGCTTCAAAGAGGATTCTGCCTGGTTCTATGGGCGTTGCCCAGTATTCTAGGTTACCTTTACCTTTACCCATACGCACTTCTGCGGGTTTTTTGGTGATAGGTCTATCGGGGAATATTCTTATCCATACTTGTCCTTCGCGTTTCATAAAGCGGGTGATGGCTATACGAGCAGCTTCTATTTGTCTTGAATTAATTCTGCCAGAGGTAATTGCTTTAATTCCAAAAGAGCCGAATGCGATCTGGTCTCCTCTTTTAGTATATTTTCTTCTTGGAAGTACTTTTTGTGATTTTCTCCACTTTGTTTTTTTGGGCTGTAGCATATTCAGTTATTTTAATGTTTTTATTCTTCTGTTCTTTTATTAAATTTTCTAGTGTTTTTTTTATTTTCTGATGTGCTGCCACTACCTCTGCTACTTAGCTTTTTTTCGCTATCTGCTTTTACGTAAGCGTTTTTGCCATAAATTTCTCCTCTGCATATCCATACTTTTATTCCTATTCTTCCATAGGTGGTATGTGCTTCTACGACAGCATAGTCAATGTCTGCTCTGAATGTGTGCAGAGGAATTCTGCCTTCTTTTATTTCTTCAGTTCTTGCCATTTCTGCACCTCCTAATCTTCCAGATACTCTAATTTTAATACCTTCTGCACCAGAACGTATTGCTGCACCTATAGCTTGTTTAGCGGCTCTTTTGTATGAAATTCTGCCTTCTATTTGTTTAGCAATACCTTCTGCGGTTAGACGTGCGTCTAATTCTGGTTTTTGAATATCTAATATATTTATTTGAACATCTTTTTGGGTGAGTTTTTTTAATTCTTCTTTGAGGGTATCTACTTCTTTCCCTCCTCTTCCTATTATCATTCCTGGCTTTGCAGTATAAATATTCACTGTAAGAAGTTTATGTGCTCTTTCCACCACTATTTTAGATATGGAGCTTTTTGGGAGACGATCTTTGAGGTATTTTCTAATCATATCATCTTCTACTATTTTATCAGGGAAGTTTTTTCCTCCAAACCAGTTAGCATCCCATGACTTGATAATTCCTACTCTTAATACTATTGGATTTGATTTTTGACCCATATTATTTATTTAATTTGAAT
Source organism: bacterium (assembly GCA_027364695.1). Classification (GTDB taxonomy): domain Bacteria; phylum Bacteroidota; class Bacteroidia; order B-17B0; family Aurantibacillaceae; genus BPGX01. The sequence goes on along the minus strand of DAHXOV010000386.1, from coordinate 533 downwards.
TTTTGATGTCTAAAATAAGTGTTACGTGATTAGCTCTTTTTCTTATTCTGTATGCTCTTCCTTGTGGCGCTGTTCTAAGGCGTTTTAATTGGGAACCACTATCTACTCTAATCGTTTTAATGTATAAATTTTCGTTTGCAGCTTGTCCTGTTTTTTGTTCGTAATTATTGATAGCGGATTGAAGGAGTTTTTCTAATCTCCCGGATGCTTCGCGGGTATTGTATTTTAATATATTGAGTGCTTTATCTACTGTCAATTCTCTTACTAATGCTGCCACCTGGTTCATCTTTCGGGGAGAGGTGGGGCAATTTCTGAGTACTGCAAAGTAAGTGGCTGCTTTTTGTTCTTTTAATTTTTTAGCATATTCGTGTTTTCTTTTTCCCATAATCTTTTGTTTTATTTTTTATTTTTTGTTATGTCCTGCATGTCCTTTGAAGATACGGGTTGGGGCAAATTCTCCAAGTTTGTGTCCTACCATGTTTTCTGTTACATAGACAGGTATAAATTTGTTTCCATTATGCACAGCAAAGGTA
>DAHXOV010000039.1 GCA_027364695.1 bacterium | reverse complement strand
AGCGGTAAAAATAGAGAAAATAAATTTTTATTATTTTATTTTGATTTAATTCATTTTATTATCTTTGCACAAAAATTATTCTTATGAAAACAATTAAAATGCTAATAGTGAGCGGCATCGTAGCCACTACTTGTGCTTACGCACAAGACGGAGGAAAACAAACACCTCAAAAAGAAGAAAGTAAACCAAAATCAACCCATTCCCATGCACAAGAAGTTACCATCAAACAAAAATCATCCAATGTAAAAACAGAAACAAAAAACACTTCTAACAAAGGATCACAACCCGCTGAGGAACCAAAAAAGCAAGAAGTAAAAAAAGCAACTGAGCCCAAGAAGTAGTCTCTCTTTGCATATCAACAATCAGTCCTCTAAAACATGCATCTACAGATGCAGGTTTTTTTATTGCCAAAATCTTTATATACATTTGTATAAATGAGCTATTTCAAATTATTTTTTCTTCTATCAAAAAATAACATTTTTTAATATTCCCATTCATTGATCTATTCATCTAAAAAATTATTCAATCATGAAAAATACATCTAAGTTCATTATTTTTATTTTAATATCAACATCATTTTTAAGCATACTGAAAGCGCAGGGTATTTATGGTTTTTCTAATTCCAATTATAGTGGAATATCGGGTGTAATTCAGAATCCTGACAATGCTTTTGGTTCTTGCAAATTTGATCTTACATTGGGAGTAAATGCGGGATATATAAGCAATTGGATAGGTATAAGCAGAAGTTTCTTATTTGTAGATTTTAATAAAGACAGCCTCCTTAAAAGGAGTACTACAAAATTAATAGAAGGAAACGCCCAAAGAAATTTTATTTCTTCTTCACGAATTATTATGCCTTCCTTCTTAATTAAAATTAATCAGAAAAGCGCTATGGCTTTCCAGTGGAGTATCAGGAACTACATGAATATTAACTCTATGGATAATGAACTGGCAAAAACACTTTATAATCACATGGAATACCCATCTGCTTATGGAAAAAATAGCAGTGCTCAACAAATATCAGCCTCTTCACATTTATGGGCAGAATATGGACTTACTTATGCAAGAGAAATTTTAGACAATGCGCAACACAACATGACCATTGGAATCACTGCAAAATTTCTACAAGGTATTCAATCTTTTTATGCCCAAGCAAAAAATTTTCAATATGAAGTTCTCAGCGACTCAACGATGAACATTTATTCTTCAACCATTGAGTACGGGCATTCAAAAAACTTTTCTGTAAATCCGTTTTCCGCAGGTTACGCCATGAATAGCAAACCCTCTTTAGGTTTTGATCTTGGAATCAATTACTTCATTAAAACAGAAAAATACAGCAATGATATTGTGGATTACCTGTTAAAATTTTCCGCTTCTCTTGTAGATATAGGCTCTATCAAATACACAAAAGACAATAGTAATAACTTTACTGCCAATGCCAATAAATGGAATGTGCGAAATTTAATTTTTGACTATAAACAAATTGCTCAAAACATGGATGATACTATCAAAAGAAAGTTTGGCTTCTTAAATGCTCCTAACACCTATAAAATGAAACTCCCTACATCTCTTTTTCTGCAAGCCGACTGGCGGCTATCTGAAAAAGTATATCTAAATTTTACTGCCAGATTGTCTCGAACAAATAATACCAAAATAGCTTTCTCAAAAGAAAATGCCTATTTTTCTATTGCCCCAAGAATTGAAAGTATTAAGGATTTTTCTTTCTCTGTACCGCTTTATTATTATCCTATCTATCGGAACAC
>DAHXOV010000356.1 GCA_027364695.1 bacterium | reverse complement strand
TATTAACCGTTCCGCTTCCTAAACTTGCACACCCAGCATTTGTTATATTGATGTTTACTGTTGGTGTCGCAGGAACAGTGATTTGTAATGTTTGTGTTGCCTGACAGGATTGAGTATTGACTACTGTATGGTAAATGGTATAAGTGCCTGATGTAGGAAAAATGACACTAGAATTAGTTGCTGTAGTTGTAAATGTGGCTGGAGGAGGTGCCCCTGCGAAAGAATAAGTTTGTATAGATGGCGCAGGGTCGCCAGTATTGATTAAAGTATATGTATTACATGTATTATTACTTATAAATGTAGCGTTTGGGTTGGGGTAAAATTGTATATTAACCGTTCTGGTAATTGGAGAACAAGAACCAGCAGGATTCATAGTAAGTGTATATATGCCTGCCGTTCCTGTCGTAAATGTCTGGCTGGTATAACCACTTATTCCACTTCCTGGAGGACCACTCCACGTGTACGGATTTAAGAAAGGGGGTGCAGAGACAGTAGCAGAACTAATACCGCAAGCGGGGATATTACCCCCACTGGTTCCCACAGGAAAATTAATACCGTTTACATTTATGTTCATTGGGTTGCATAATGCATCAAAATACATATATCCTCCATGTCCGCCCGCATTACATCCTCCTACCGTTACTCTTATTGTTACACAAGATCCTATATATGGAGTTAAGTCAATAGTAGATATTATCCAATTACTGGTATATGTCCATCCGCCTCCATTTATCCATCCTGTAAATGTGCTTCCGCAACCAGATGTAGGGGCTACTATACTGTAGCTAGGACAGGGAAGAGGGTTCCCTCCGCAGTCCAGAACATTAATAGCAGCATAAGGTTGATCGCAACAAGCATGTCCCGCATTTTCCAATGCCGCCATAAATGCGAATTGAAATAGTGCATTAGTAGAAGTTACAGGAAATGTCTGCTGCATTCTTACTACTTGGTAATTCATCCCCATCCCACTAAAGTTTAATAATGCTACGTTGGTTCCTCCAAGAGGAGAATTTGAAATAGTACCGGGTATAATGCCGTTCACATCGGGAGCTGGAGTAGTAAAAATTTGACTCCATGTATTTGAGCTATTAGGGCAACAGCCTGTCTGCATACAAGAATTGCTATTGCTTCCTTCTATTACAGTCCATCCTGAAAAATTTCCTGTTTCAAAGTCTTCATTTGTGCAGGGTGCTACCATTGGAGAAATAGGTGTTTGATGATCTATTTTGTTCTGACTTTCAATAACGGATGGTTGAGTTAAATTACATTTCTTATTTATAAATTCTCTTTGAAATCGTGATAAATTAAGTTGATATTCATAAGGAGTAAATTTCTTTGTTTGAGCAATATCATTATACTCTTCAATATTAAACCCTATCAAAGAATCCTCAGTAAGTTGAATAGCTGTTTTCTGGTGTTGGGAATACAGAGACAAACTTATTCCAAAAAATAAAGATATAATAAGTAGTTTAGGATAAATAAGAGAAAGTGTTTTCATATTGATAATTTTTGGAAGCAAATTTAAAGGAATAAAATGCGAAAAGGACCCTTTCTTTAATAAATAAGAATGTCCTTTCGCTCAATATTTTTACATTTATCAGGTATATTCACTGTCCTCCCCCCATTTTTTTCATGTCTTCTGATTTCATTTCAGTATAACCATCTGTAGATAAATTAAATACATCATCTGATACTGGGTTAAAGTTGATTTCTGTTGTTGTAACTTTTACCAACATCTGCCCTTGTGGAATAGTATATTCAAGTGGCAGGCCTTTCACCTTAGCTAAAAACGTATTTCCTTGCCTTCTATTAGAATAATTTTGATTACTATTATAAACATTAGGTATTTGCTCTGAATACCACACTTCTACAACAACATCTTTTTCTTCTTTAATTTTAAATGTAACAATGGCTTTTTTACAATCGTATCCGGCTATTTTTTTTGTATCATTGGTATATTCTACTTTGTATTCAGGCAAATCGTTTTGTTTATCTTTTTGCTTCTCTGCATTTACTCTCATATACGATTTTTTTCCCATCATATCCATCAACATGAGTGTGCTTTTTTCATCAGAGACAGTCTTCATTGAATACATCATAGAATTTTGCTCTATATATGCTCTGTTACCTTTCCATATTATTTTCATATCCATATCTCCCATCATAGATGCCTGTTCAGGGGGTAAGCCTTCTACTGACATTTGATAAATCACCGTTCCTTGATTTTGGGCAGAAACAACCAAAGCCATAGATGAAAACACTGTGAATGCTAATTTTTTCATAATTTTTTTGGCAAAGTTAAGAAACAAAATGACCTTTCTTAAATCTCAATCTATAAATTATTTATTTGGTAAAAATGGAAGATATGTGGTCTGATGAATAGTTTAAGTATAAACTTCTTTCGTGTTGGTTACAATTTTAAATGCGTATAAATATTTTGGACGATATTTAGTCCATCTATCGCAGCGCTCATTATGCCTCCTGCATATCCTGCTCCTTCTGCACAAGGATACAAATTAGTTATCTGCACAGGATGTAATTGATCCTTTTTTCTTGGAATACGAACAGGAGAAGATGTTCTACTTTCAGGGGCTACAACAATAGCCTTTTCTGTAATGAAGCCTTTCATCTTCTTATCAAATTCTACAAAAGCGTTTTGTAAAGCCTTGTATATTTTATCAGGCAAACATTGACGAAGATGGCTGGGCTTAACCCCAGGTCTATAAGAACAATCGGGCAAAGTGGAACTTTCTTTATTTCTTACAAAATCAGTTAATCTTTGTGCAGGTGCATACAAGTTTCTGCCTCCTGTTTCAAATGCGCTTTGCTCTGTTTTCTTTTGAAATAACATACCTGCCAATGGGTTTTGAGTAGATTCTGGAATATCGTGCTGGTTGATGCTTACTACTATGCCGCTATTGGCAAATGGGTTATTTCTCTTACTGGGAGACCATCCATTGGTAACTATTTCATTGATGTCTGTTGCACATGGAGCTATAATTCCACCTGGACACATACAAAAAGAATACACACTATGCTCTAAATAAGTTTCTATCAGCGAATAACGAGCTGGTGGCAAATATCCGCTGATTTTTTCCAATTCTTGTTGAGTGGTACAATGGTATTGTATGGCATTAATATCTTCCTGCGAATGTTCCACTCTTACGCCTAATGCAAATGGTTTAAATTCTATATGTATGTTTTTCCTAAATAACATTTCGTATATATTCCTTGCGCTATGACCCGTTGCCAATACAAGAAATTGTGGCTGAATTTCTACAAAAGAATGAGTAATAAGGTTTTTAATAAAGGCTGTCTGAATTTTATTCTTATCTGTATTGAGATGAATATCTGCCAATTGATGTTGAAAATAAATTTCTCCTCCGTGAGATAAAATAGTATTTCTCATCTTTTCAATAATGTGAGGTAGTTTATTCGTACCAATGTGCGGATGTGCATCTATGAGAATATCTGGAGAAGCACCAAAGTACACTAAATAATTTAATACATAATTAATATCTCCCCTTTTATTAGAGCGGGTATATAATTTGCCATCGCTATAAGTACCTGCTCCTCCTTCACCAAAACAATAATTAGAAGTAGGATGCACTTGCCCTTTCTTAGTAATGTTTGCCAAATCTCTTCTGCGGTTTTTTATATCTTTTCCCTGTTCAAACACGATAGGTTTAATCCCTAACTCTAAACATTTTAATGCTGCAAACAAGCCTGATGGACCAGCACCAACGATATGTACGACAGGAGATTTAGTATTGATATTTTTATACTGGGGATAAAAAATATTTTTATTTTCGGGGATAGAAGAATCAGACACTAATATTTTAAGGGTAAATTGAATGTTTCTTGTACGGGCATCTAGGCTTTTTTTAATGATTGAAAAATAAAAACTGTTTAAACCTGTTGCTTTACTTATCTCTTCTTTAATGAAAGAGGAATCGTTAATTTTATAGTATGGTATTTGTATAATGATACTTTTAGTCATTCTGTATGTGCCGTTGTAACTGGAGGTTTGAAAAGTATTTCCAATTATATTTACTTCTCAATCATCTTCAATCAAAAAACCCTCCTGATGGAGGGCTTTTTGGTTTATTTTGATACTTCTTCTACTTCCTGCTTGCTTGCCATCAGCTGTTCGTATTCTTCTAATGACCCTACTATTAGTTTATCATATCTTCTAAGCCCTGTACCTGCTGGTATTAAGTGGCCTACAATGACATTTTCTTTTAATCCTGATAAGAAATCCTCTTTTGCACTGATGGCTGCTTCATTGAGCACTTTGGTTGTCTCTTGGAAAGAAGCCGCTGATATCCAGCTAGAGGTTTGCAAAGACGCTTTGGTAATTCCTTGCAAAATTGGTTTAGCTGTAGCAGATTGGGCATCTCTGGCTTCTATTGTTTTCATGTCTTTTCTTTTAAGCGTAGAGTTGATTTCCCTTAATTTTCTTGCTGATATAATTTGTCCTCTCTTTAGTTCTGTAGAGTCTCCTGCCTCTGTAACTACTCTGTTTCCATAAATCCTATCATTTTCCATCATAAACTCAAATTTGCTTACGACTTGTTGTTCAAGGAAATTGGTATCTCCTGGTTCTACGATTTCTACTTTTCTCATCATTTGCCTTACGATAACTTCAAAGTGTTTGTCATTCAATCTTTGCCCCTGTCTTCTATATACTTCTTGAATTTCATTGACAATATATTCCTGTACTGCTGTTGGTCCTTTAATATTTAATATGTCTGTTAAACTAATAGCACCATCACATAAGGGATCTCCGGCTTTTACATAATCGTTTTCTTGCACTAAGATATGTTTAGTCAATGGTATTAAGTAGGTTCTTCTTTCGCCCGTTTTTGCTTCTACTATAATTTCTCTGTTTCCTCTTTTTACTTTACCAAAAATGACTGATCCGTCTATTTCAGATACAACTGCAGGATCGGATGGATTTCGAGCCTCAAATAATTCTGTTACTCTTGGTAATCCACCTGTAATATCCCCTGATTTTGCTGATACTCTTGGAATTTTAACCAATGTTTTTCCTGCTTTGATATGCTCACTGTTATTTACTATAATATGAGCGCCTACAGGAATGTTATATCTTTTAAGTTCGTTTCCTGCTTTGTCTACTATCTTAATAACGGGATTAATTGATTTATCTTTGTTGTCAATAATTACTTTGTCTCTAAATCCTGTATTTTCGTCTACTTCTTCGTGGTAAGTGATATTTTCAATGATATTTTCGTATTCTACTTTACCACTGAATTCTGCAACTATCACAGCGTTGTATGGATCCCATTCACAGAGCAACCGGTCTTTTTTTACTTTTTGACTACTTTTTACTCTTAATACAGAGCCATAAGGTATATTGCCTGTGAATAACACTAAGCCCGTATTCTGGTCTACTATTCTTAGTTCTGATGACCTGCCTACAACCACATTTATTTTTTCTCCATTCGCATCTTCGGTTTCTACTGTTTTAATTTCATCTATTTCTGCTATCCCATCGTATTTTGCTCTGATGGCATTTTCTGCCATCATTACGGATGCTGTACCTCCTGCGTGGAATGTACGGAGTGTCAATTGGGTACCAGGTTCTCCGATGGAC
>DAHXOV010000348.1 GCA_027364695.1 bacterium | reverse complement strand
GTTTCTGCTCTCTGTGGGGCACTCGGAACCGCATTAGGAGCAATGGTAGCCAATTTATCTGCCAATAAAAAAACTTGGGAAGAACATACGGAATGGTTCAGTCGCCTTGCAGAACAATTACAAGAAAACAAATCCATCTTGCTAAAATTAATAGATAAAGATACAATGGCTTTCAATGAAGTGATGCAGTCCTTTGGATTGTCAAAAAATACAGAAAAAGAAAAAATAAAAAGAAAAAAAGCCATAGAAGAAGCTACATTGAATGCTATGTTCATCCCCTATGAAACAATGAAGCTATGTATCGGATGTTTTGATATTATGCAGCAACTTGCAGAAAAAGGCAACCCCAACTCTGTATCTGATGCAGGAGTAGGAGCAATGTGTTTAAGAACAGCCCTACTAGGCGCTGCTATGAATGTAAAAATCAATGCCCAAAATATATCAGATAGAGAAGATGTAAAAAAAATATTAAAAGAAACGGAAAGTATGGAAAAAATAGCAGAAGAAAAAGAAAATAAAATCAGAGAACTTGTAACAAATAAAATACAAGGATGTTGAGTTTATTTGATAAATATTTATGATATTCTTCTAACTAACTTCTTTTTTATCTCATCACAAAAAATAAAGTTCAAAAAGTTTCTATGACACTCTCTCACTTATCCAAGATCCAACTATCCCTTAATAAAAAAGTTATCTACTTATTGTGGATAATAAATATAAACTAATAATCTATTGATTATCAATTAAATAAAAAAGATTTCCTCTACAATTTACAGAAAATCATTAGTGATATAAACAAATTATTAACAAGTTAAAAATATTATTAACATTTTTTTGTGTGTAAAAAAGGGATATTTGTCTAATTTGGCACTTCATTCCAGTTTATTTGCTGTAACTTTGCAGGGCAATTTTTCTATTTTATGTTTGACATTTCAAAAAGATTTGAGGAAAGGTATGGCTATCTAAAGAAAATGGGAATAAAATTTGAGGGACTTCAAATGGTAGATCCCATCAAAAAAAAGCACGCTATTGTGCTTTGTCGCCCATTCTTATTTGATTGTAGATTAATCCCAAAAAGATACGATTGAATAGACATTAAAGTAAGAATATATGGTGGACTTCCCGAAGCATTTAAAGCAGCCCATGTGAATGATCATACCTTCGACCCAAAAAAGTTTGAATGTTTTGTAGACAAAAACTTAATAGAATTAAGAGTTCATTTTGCAAAACCTGAAATGACCAAAGACGAACTTTTAGATGCACTTGCTTTTGGAAACTTTGAAGAACATAAAAAAAACTTTACAAGGATAGCGAGAGAAAAACAAAAAAACAAAAGAATAAAAGTATGATTATTTCATCATAAATGGGCATTTCATTTTTTTATTTTTTCGGTTTTTGATGCCCCATAAAGCCCCTTTTTAGGGGCTTTTTATTTCCACTTCTCTGCGTCCTTTAGAAAAGCCTCCAAACCTTTATCTGTAAGCGGGTGATTAAATAAAGCGATAATAGCACTCAATGGCGCTGTAATAACATCTGCCCCCATTTTAGCGCATTCTATAATATGCATAGGATGGCGAATAGAAGCAGCTAAAATTTGTGTTTCAAAAAGATAGTTATTGTAAATCTGAACCATATCGCCTATTAACTGCAAACCATCAGAAGACACATCATCCAATCTTCCTAAAAAAGGCGACACATAAGTAGCCCCAGCCTTTGCTGCCAACAATGCCTGTCCTGTTGAAAATACGAGCGTACAATTGGTTTTTATACCTCTTTCTGTAAAATACTTTATTGCCTTAATACCTTCTTTTATCATTGGTACTTTTACCACAATGTTAGGATGTATTTTTGCCAACTCTTCTCCCTCTTTGATTATTCCCTCATAATTTGTAGAAATAACTTCAGCGCTAATAGCCCCATTTACAATATTACATATCGCCCGATAGTGGTTGATTACTGCATCTTTGCCTTTAATACCTAGCTTTGCCATCAAAGATGGATTGGTCGTTACACCATCCAATATACCTAATGCAGCGGCTTCTTTAATTTCGTCCAAATGAGCTGTATCAATAAAAAACTTCATGCTTTTTCTTTTTTATATCTGTTGCAAATGTACAGGAATTTTTGTTTTTTTATCAAATAAAAAATCAAAAGAAAGATTAGCAAAACGGATTGCTTTAGTAACTTTGCTCCAAACTTTAGATATGAAAGTCATTCCAAAAGAAACGCCCACCAAAGACCTTCATCAATACCTTTTGGGCAGTATTGCCCCTCGTCCTATTGCCTTTGTAAGCACAATAGATAAACAAGGGAGTATCAATCTTGCCCCTTTTAGCTTTTTCAATGTTTTTTCTGCCAAGCCCCCCATCCTTGTATTCTCTCCTGCATACAGCGGGAAAACGGGCTTATCTAAAAACACATTAGACAATGTCAAAGAGCATTCTGAATGTGTGATTAATGTGGTCAATTATTCAATGGTAAATAAAATGAACCTCGCCAGTAGCCCTTATCCAAAAGGAGTGAGTGAATTTGAAAAAGCAGGATTTACTGCCATCGCTTCTGAAATGGTAAAGCCACCCCGTGTAAAAGAATCGCCTGTACAAATGGAATGCAAAGTGCAACAGATCATAGAATTAGGAAAAGAGGGGGGGGCAGGCAATTTGGTGATAGCAGAAGTAGTGCTGATGCACCTGAGTGACGATATACTGAATAACAACAGGGTGATAGATCCTCGTAAAATTGACTTAGTAAGCAGAATGAATGCTAACTGGTACTGTCGGGCAAATGGAACAGCCCTCTTTGAAATACCCAAATTAGATGCAGAGATGGTAGTAGGTATGGACATTATTCCTGAATATGCCAAGCAATCGGGTGTTTTTACAGACTTGGATATGGTTCAACTGGCTTCTGAAAAAAGTTTACCTGCCGATGAAGAAATCCAAAAAGTAGAAATGAATATCAGAAAAGAAAGGGAAATTTTGTCAAGAGAAAAATTTCATTTAAATTTGTGCCTCCTTGCAAAAGAACACTTAAACAAAAACAATGTTCAGGAAGCATGGAAATATCTATTAGCAGGATTATCATTAAACTAAAAAATCATTCGTATGGAAATCACAGGTAAAATCAAAAAAATCATGAATATACACAATGTAAACGATAAGTTCAAAAAAAGAGAGTTTGTTCTCACTATTGATTATAATACACCGTATCCACAGCATGTTTTATTTCAAACCACGCAAGAAAAATGCAGTTTGTTAGATAACCTCAGGGAGAATGATGAGGCAAAGGTATTTTTCAATATTCGTGGCAGAGAATGGACGAACCCTGAAAATCAGGTGAAATATTTTGTTTCACTAGAGGCATGGCGAATAGATAAATTGACCCCTGTAGAAACTGCTGCCAGTAGTAAGTTTGCTGCCTCCAATGCTTCATCATCATCTTCCACCAGTGTGCCTACACAACAAAATGCCGCTACAGATATACAAACAGAAGATGACGATCTGCCCTTTTAATTTAAACTGCTTCTACTAAAAATAGAAGCTACTATTGATTTTCTTTCATTGTCTTTATTCTGCTAGCTCAGCATAACCAAATCCCGTAGCGCCATTGTTGTTCCCATTATAAAACAAATAAGTTTTTTTCTTTACTTTAATTACAGCAGGGTAGCAAATCATTTCGCTGTCCCATCCTGTTTCTGATACATCTATCCCCATTGGCTCGTCTTTTCTGTCCCAGTGCATACCATCTAATGACTCTGCATAACCAATGCGGTAAGAGATATTTTTTCTTCTTAATGAATACCACATCTTAAATACATTGTTTTCTTTTATACACCAGGGTCTTCCAAAACCAAATTCACTGTCATTTTTTGCAGCTATGACGGGCTTAGGATGTTTATTCCATTCCACAAAGTTTTTAGTACGAAGATATTTAATGTGATAGTTGGGCAACTGTTTATTCTTGAATAATTCATTGTTTATCCATTCCCATTTATAGGCAGATACATACCATAGATGATATAAATCTTCTTCCTGCACAATGGTAATAGCTGATCGTATGAATGGTTCATGATGGGTTCTATCCAGTAGAGGTGTTTTTTTTCTATAGATAACTTTGTTCATCTCCTCATTTAGAATAGCATAAGAGCAAAACAATAGATAGGGTATGGATTGCAAGCGTTGATATCCAATATAAAATAAATGTGGCTGGTGATTGATGATAACTATCTGAGATGGGTTTAAGCCGTGTTCGTCAAAGAGACCTGGCTCGCCCTCAGGCAATAATGGAGTGGTGTGTAAATAGATGATTTCTGATGGTTTTTCTGCATTTACATCAAGATATGTGATTTTGCATACATTGTCTTCGGCAGAGGTACCAAAAAAAATGCGGATAATATTTTTTTCTTCTATGTAGAATGGTGTGGGGAGAATGCCATATTTCTGCATCCACGGTGTTTGTCCTCGTGGTTCAAATATTCTACCTTTCTTTATCCACTTCATTTATTTCAACTAAATGGTTTTTTTACACTATACCAAACTTGTCATACACAGAAATTTCATCGGGCTTTGCAGGGGCGCCTTTGAACAATTTTCCATCTCCAGTATCTTTTACAATCAAACACCCAGCGCCAATAAGGCAATCTTTACCGATATTGATATTATTCCCAACGGTACTGTTTACCCCAAAAAAACAATAATCTCCTACGGCGCAATGCCCACTAATGACAACATGAGAAGAAATAAACAAATGATTGCCTAAGACTGAATGATGTCCAATATGATTGCCACTCCACAATACATTATTAGAACCCATTCTCACAAAGGGCTGAATGGTATTGTCTTCAAATATAAAGATATTGTCTCCCATCCTTACATTATGCCATACAAAGCACTTACTGCTAATATAATTGGCTAATTGATAGCCTTTGTTTTTTGCCTCATAATAAAACTTTGCCCTGTTTCTATTCAAGGTATTATATACCAATGCCACATGCATCTCATATTCAGATGTTGGGTAAATTTTCTCCACTTCTTCAAAAGGGACTATGGGCAAACCAAAGAGCGATTCTTTTTTTATATACGCTTTATTTACAGTAAAACCACCTACCTCATATTCAGAATCATAAGTAAAGTATTCGTAAGCGATTTCTGCAAAAGAACTATCTCCAAAGAGAATAAGTTTTTTTGTTTTTTTCATATTTCAATTTTTATGGGTAAAGTTAAGCAATTTGTATTGAAGATGTTTGTATCAAAATGTATTTTTTGTAGTGTATTTTACGCATAGAATTTTTCAGTTGTTTTATTAAAAAAATAATAAAGTTCATATAAAAATCAAATTTAAATTTTTAGAGCAATACTTTGACAGATATATTATTTTACTCAACTTTGTTTCAAAAAATGTGTAGCAAATTTTATTTTATTACTTTCATTACTGTTTGTTTATTCATTCTATCGTGCCATCAAAAACGAAATGCTGATTATATTATTAAGGATGCCTGTATTTATACAATGAATGAAAAAAATGATACAGTTCAAGCTATGGCCGTTATTAATGGGAAGATTGTTGCCATCGGAAGTAATGCAGCGGTTTTAGATGATTATAGGTCCGATAGCATTATCTCATTAAGGCGTAAATACTTATATCCTGCGTTCATAGATGCTCACGCGCATTTTTTTGGCTTAGCTTATGCATTAGGCGAATGCAATTTATTTGGTTCCAGATCCATCCATGATATTATTCATCGTCTAAAATATTTTTATAAAAATAATCCTGAAAGAAAATGGATTGTTGGCAGAGGATGGGATCAAAATTTATTCTCAAACAAATCTTTCCCAAATAAAGAGACATTAGACAGTATTTTCAAAGACATTCCTGTATGCCTTACTCGTGTAGATGGACACGCTATATGGACAAATAGCAAAGCCATTGAAATAGCAGGAATTAAAACATTTACATCTGTCAATGGCGGAGAAATCCTTTTGAACGAACAGAATGAACCTTCAGGCATATTTATAGACAATGCAACACAACTGATAGAACAGTACATTCCAAAGTTTTCTAAAAAAGAACTCCTACCGCTTCTCAAAAAAGCAGAAAAACTTTGCTGGGAAAATAATATTCATTGTGTTCATGATGCAGGATTGGACTTATGGCAAATACAACTTCTGGATTCTTTACAAAAAACGGGGGAGTTAAAAATTAAAATATATGCGATGGCCTTATTCAACCATGCTAATCTAAATTATTTTTTGAAAAATGGTTTGATTGAGAAAGAGCGGCTGAAAGTAAAATCTTTCAAAATATATTCCGATGGCGCATTGGGCTCAAGAGGAGCGCTTTTAAAACAAAAATATGCGGATATAGATGAAACCAAACAACGAAATGAATTTGGATTATTACTAATAGGAAAAGATAGCTTAGATAAGATATTAAAGTTATTGTATGAAAAGAACTTTCAAGTATGTACACATGCTATTGGTGACTCTGCCAATGCTTTGATATTAGAAATGTATGCCAGGCATCTGCGACAACCAAACAACAAAAGATGGAGAATTGAACATGCCCAAATAGTAGATAAAAAAGATTTGCACTATTTCAAGAGATACAATATTATTCCATCTGTTCAACCTACACACGCTATTTCTGACAGATTTTGGGCTATGAAAAGACTAGGCGTATTCAGATTATCCAATGCCTATGCTTATCAATCTTTATGGCAACAAAATCAATTACTGGCTTTAGGTACCGATTTTCCGGTGGAAGAGGTCTCGCCACTCAAAACCTTTTTTGCCGCTGTCTTCCGCCGCAATTACGATTTAAGTGATACCGTATCATTCCAGTCTAATGAGGCATTAAGCCGACTACAAACTTTAAGAGGAATGACTATAGATGCCGCATACGCTGCATTTATGGAAAAAGAGATAGGGAGTTTAGAAACAGGAAAATATGCGGACTTTATCATCCTGGATTTTGATTTAATGAAAATAAGCAGAGAAGAATTAAGTCAAGCGATTTTGAATGATAAGTCAAAATAAAATACTAATAATTTTTATTCTGATTTGATTTTATTTTATTTCTTTTTGTTTTTGAATTTTCCTTTTCTCCATGCATCAATAAACTGAGCCCACGCAATAGGATTGAGCAAACTGATGGTGGGATATTGACCCAATGAATACATCTTTGTCAATTGTTGTTGCAAAGCGTATTGATAACTCATTTGCGCATCGGTGGTGTAATTCCTTTCATTGTAACTCAGTTCTTTTCTATCCAAATTTTTTGCCGCTCTGTCATAGTCTGTCTCAGATAAGTCTAAATTTAAAAATGCTTTTTTAAAATCCTCTTTACTGGGCCAGGGATATACTGAAACAGATGGAAGTTCAACGGTATCTTTAATAAGTGAATGAATGATATAGTAATGAACCAATTTTAGCGTATCGTCTAACTTATATGTACCTTGTTTATGATTTAAAGAAAAAAACTGCAATTCATCTCCTGGAGATGTTACCAATGTAAAAAAGCCATAATAATCAGTAATTGTGCCTCTTTTTGTGCCTTTAATAATTACAGAGACATAAGGTACTGGTTTTAAACTATCTACATCTACTACTACGCCAGATATTTGTATGAATTTTTCTTCTCTATTTTGTTGAGCAAAACTTACAGCACGATACAATATAAAAAATATTAATAAAAAAGAACGCATTACACTTAAAATTTTGTACAAAGGTAAATAAAAAATTATTCTAGTCTTTGTGTAACTTCTAATCTTGGATTCAAACGATGAATATTAATAGAATATCTTATCCAATGGTACCATTGATCAAATCCATTGAGTTTTAAATTATCTTTTAATACTTTGCTCATTAAAAACGGAAAATTAATTTGTATTACATTAAAAATAGAGAATTGTACACCTGCATCCAGTAAAAATTTTTGATAGGTCTGTGTAACAGGATTGACAAGATATTTTTCATTGGAAACTGCTGCATCTGCAAATAATCTAAATCCATAAAAAAATGGTGAATATAAATTCGCTGCCCCTAACCATTCTGTACTATAACCCAGCGCTGTCCATGTTTTTAAATTTCCTTCTGTTGATGTAAATTGTTGTCTATAAAAATTGTCTGATTGATACCGTCCAAAATAATAGTAATCAAACATATAATCCTGTGTATTAGAATAGCCAGCTGGGCGAAAAGCATAAGGATAGCGATCTTTTTGTTTTCCATACAAAAATGTCCCACAAAATAATCTATATTCAAAATATTTTTTAGGTGTTGTGTAAATTTTTCCGTCAAATGTCAAAAACGTTTTTGCAAACAAATCATTGTGTTGCAGTTTTATTGTTACGCTCAATGGTTGCAAAACGACATTATTGATAAAAGTGTAATTATACTCGTTCACCCAACTCCATTCTTTGTTATTAGATGGGTACATCGCTATATGTTTGTTTCTGTCTGAGAGCCAAACAGACCTCAATGTAAAAAAATGTCGCCGATGGTTCAATGGATTTTTTTGCCTGAATTGTACGTTGATATAGGGTTCTGCTTTTATGTATTGAGAAAAGCTTTTTTCTTGTGTAAAATTATTTTTACTATACCAGTATGTGTATGATTTACCTGCTATACCTAATTGTAGAATCTTAAATATTTTTGATGGGAAAAAATTAAAATAAACATCTCCGCTTCCTGTCAGTGTTTGACTTTTAAAAGCATACAAAGGCATCAGGAATATCTCCATTTTTTTAGGGAATATGCCATGGTTGAATATGGCTGCTCCTAATAAATTTCCATCATTAAAATTCCATCCGCTCATGGGAATGAAGTAAATCTGCGTTTTGTAAAAATCGTCTGCTTCCCATCCAAAATGCATTTGTAGGGGCTCTGTTTTTTTGAATATTCCTCTTGTTCTTATTGTGTTATTTCGTCTGTTTAATTCGGGCGCGATTTCATTAAAATCAATTCTAAAATAATCTGCCTCTACGGGCGGAAACGAAAACCTCTCTTTTTTAGCAATGTCTTTCTTCCATATTTCTGCTACTATCTTATTATTTTTAATCGCTTGTACTACCACAGGTGCAGCAAATTCTCCTTTATTTTTTAAAGTAATGTCGTATATGTTATTTTGATTTTTTTTTACACGGATTATTTTGTAATCAATGTACTTGTTAGTAGTAGTTAAGTTTTCTATTAATGGTACATTATCCCCTCCGCCAAAATAGTCTAATAGTATTTTCAGATCCTGCGGATAAGGGTGTTTGTATTTAAATACTTTAAAGTAAAACGCTATGGCTTCATCAAACAATTCTTTTCCAAAATAATTTTTCAGATATTCCATTATTATTGCTGTCTTTGCATACACTATTCCTGCATAATTAAGTTCAGTATATTGAGTAGAGCGTTTTAATACAGGTAAATCTGCGTTATGTGTTGCCAATATCAAATAAGACCACTCATAGTATTTCTTTTGGGCTAATTTCTCTATTCCTAATAATTTTTTCTTTGATAATCCAAACATTTCATTAAGGCGAGCGTCAGGATATTTTTCATACAGGTATCTCATTTCATAAAAAGAATTCATCCCTTCATCCATCGCAGGATAATCTCTTTCGTTGCTTCCGATGATGCCATAAAACCAATTGTGTCCGACTTCATGTACGATGGTTTCTTCCAATTGTTTTAAATCAGATGTTTGATTGATAATCGTGATGGTTGGATATTCCATACCTCCACCCGCAGCACTCTGACCATCTACTGCGCTTACATTGTTGTAAGGATAATCTCCTGCCAAATAAGAATAAAATAAAGTGGCTTCATTGATATATTCCAATGCTTTTGACCAATAAGGCAGATTGACAGGTGTAAAATACAGCCATGTTTTGACTTTTTTATTGCTTTCAAAAAGTTTTATCTCATCGCTTAAAATTAAAAACCTTTTATCGGCAAACCATGCAAAATCATGAACATTGCTTTCTACAAACCGTACTGTTTTATATTTCTCACTGCTTGCTGGAAAGGTATAGGATAATGCTATTGTTTTTTCTCTTTCATTGTCTTTAATCATCTGGTTGGTTAATTTTATTTTATTTTGCAAGAATTCTTCTTCTTCGTCGGCAGCTATTCTGTTGCCTGTTGCTGCTACCACATAATTAGCCGGCAGCGTGATACTTACATCAAAATGTCCATATTCACTGTAAAACTCACCATTATGTAAATATGGCATAGGGTGCCATCCATATCTATCATATACTGCTGGCTTGGGATACCATTGAGTGATGTAATAAGCATCACTATCGTGCCCCAAACGAGAAAATTTAGCGCTGGGTATCTTTACATAAAAGGGGGTTGATATTCTGATAGATTGAGACGGTAAAAGTGGTTCATTTAAGTACAATATACCAATATCTATTGTATCATCATCTGTCTGAAATTTGCATGGCTGATCATTCACTAAAAAATTTAAACTATCTATATATCCACGCTCTTCGGGCTTTGAAAAATAAAAATCCTTTTTCCCGAGATTTAAAAATTGCCGGGCTAAACAAGTATGATGGTTTTTATATGCATTGGGCCACAAATGAAAATAAATATACTTGAGTGTATCGGACGAATGATTGGTATACTCTATGTTTTCAAAGCCATTTAAACTATTCTGTTTATCATTTAATCTGACAGTAATGGTATAATTCACTTCTTGCTGGAAATATTCGCTCAACGAAAGATTTTGTGGTAATAACGACGATGAACAAAAACACAAGAGAATGAAAAACTGTCTTTTCATTAAAAAATAAATCTTGACAACTATATTCCTAAAATTTCTTTCAGCTTATTTTCAATATCTGCCCCTCTTAGCCCTTTTGCTATTATTTTTCCATCTTTATCCACCAATACAGTATATGGAATAGCTTCTACATTAAACAGATGCACTACTTCACTGTTCCAAAACTTTAAATCACTTACTTGTGGCCATGTGATGCCATCTTGTTTAATTGCTTGCACCCAATGATCTTTATCTTTATCTAAAGATACACCTAAAATTTCAAATCCCTTGTTCTTGTATTTCTTATACAAAGCAACTACCTGTGGCATATCTACTCTACATGGCTTACACCAGCTTGCCCAAAAATCTATGAGTACTACCTTCCCTCTGAATGACGACAATCTTATTTCTTTTCCATTAGGATCTGGTAAGGCAATCTCAGGGCAGGGTGTGCCAGGAGACAAGGCCGATTGTTGCGACACTATTTTATGTAACATTTGAATCATCGGATGATGAGGATATTTATTGCCCAATGATTGGTCTATCTCTTGATATACATCCAAATATTTTTGTGGGTCAAGCATTTGTAAAGCAATGATAGAAGCAAATTTATCTTTATGCTGTTTGGCTTTTTGTGCCAAATCATCCGACCAACTAGAGAGAATGCTTTGATATACTTTGTCTATCTCTGTTTTCAATTGATTTATCTTAACAGAGTCATTAGGACTTTTCATGATTTCGGATTGAAAAGACTGCTGCAAAGAGTCAATACTTTTTTTGTATTTTTTACTGATTGCATTCATATCATTGAACGCATCGGTTTCTTTTGAACCAGTGATTTTAGCATCAGCAAGGTTTTTAACATCTGCTGTGTATGATACTTTGTCTGTAGAATCTAAAACCAATATGGAAAAGTTTTGGGGCTCTATCCTTATTCTATAAAAATTGATACTGGGTTTGAATTTTGTAAACTCAAAATGTCCTTTTTCATCTACTAATGTGCTGTCT
>DAHXOV010000331.1 GCA_027364695.1 bacterium | reverse complement strand
ATTAGGACCAGTAGGACAAGTACCTTGCCCACCTACATTGATTTGTAATACCTGACCTGGTGTTACATTTAACACACCGCTAACAGTGGCACCAAGATTAGTTGCACCACTGCTTGAAGCACCTCCTTGTGCTCCTGTTATATTAACAGTAATGGTATTAGCGCATTGGGGTACTGTGTATTGTTGAGTAGCGCCTGTGTAATTAAATGTAATTGTTTGCGTAGATTGTGAATTCATCCAATAGAAAATGAATACACTCATAATAGATAGGATTATTTTTTTCATAGATTTTTTTTCATTAGAAAATAAGTTTAATTTTAATGCTTGCAAATTTCTTGCAAATTTAAAAAAAATATAATACTTTAAACAAATTATTCACTCAATAAAAAGGGCTATTCAATAAATAGTTTGACATATTTACTCAATGGATAGTATATTTGCAGAAAAAATGTATATTTATTCAGTTACTGTGGCTATTGATAAAAGCATTGAAAAAGAATGGTTGGACTGGATGATCAGGGCGCATATTCCAGATGTTTTAAATACGGGTTGTTTTTATGATTATAGTATTTATCAAGTATTTTCTGCTCATGCAGAAGACACCGCCACATACAATGTTCAATATTTTTTTGAAAAAGTGGAAGATATTGAAAAATATCAAAAAGAGTGTGCATTGAGTTTACAAAAGGAGCATAAAGAGAGGTTTGAAAACAAGTTTGTAGCTACTCGTACTGTTTTGAAAAAAATAAACCTGTAAGAGTTTGGTAAAAGCAAAAAAATATCTGGGACAACATTTTTTAATCAATCAGCATATCGTAAATAAGATATTGGAAGTATTTTTCAAGTGCCCTTCCTTTTTTTCTATTGAAATAGGAGCAGGAACAGGCGTGCTCACCGAAAAACTGATTCAACATTTAGAAAAAAATAATTTCATTGCCATTGATATTGATAAAGAATCTATCCATTATTTAAAACAAAAATTTACAGATAATGCCGAGCAGTTTTTGTTAGAAGATTTTTTATCTTCGGATTTGATTGGTAAAATTCTTTTAGAAAAGAAGGTAAATATCATTGGTAATTTTCCTTACAATATATCCAGTCAAATTATGTTTAGAGTGCTTGAATATAAAGAGAACGTTCAATGCGTTGTAGGCATGTTTCAAAAAGAAGTAGCAGAAAGAATATGCGCTGTTCCGGGAAACAAGAGTTATGGGATTTTAAGTGTTTTATTGCAAACTTATTTTGAAGTAAAATACTTATTTACTGTAAATGAGGGTAATTTTATTCCTCCGCCCAGAGTGAAATCATCTGTTATTATCCTGAAAAATAAAAACATTATAAGATTGTCTGTGAATGAAAAACTGTATTTTGAGGTGGTGAAAACGGCTTTTCAACAAAGAAGAAAGACATTAAGAAATAGTTTACAAAAATGGTCAAAACACCTATCCATTCCATTTGCAGAAAAACGCCCTGAACAACTGTCTTTCAATGATTTTATAGAACTTACTTCTGTGATAGAGAAAGCTATTTCAGGTTAAATAAAGTTTAGTGTCTAATCATAGAATTTTTTTACCAAAATGTTCTAAAGTTTAAATATTACAAATTCTAATAATTTCTTCTTTACTCAAATTAGAAAAAGTTCCTGAGCTCATCAATAATAGTATTTTATTGTTAATTTCTATATTC
>DAHXOV010000284.1 GCA_027364695.1 bacterium | reverse complement strand
GACCATCATCGTATGCCTGAAAAATATTTTGACGCATATTATTTTGACGACAGGGTAAGTAGTACTTGTGAGTTGATATACAAATTATCAGATTATATTGGTACTATTAAGTATTTAGATAAAAAAACGGCACAGTGCATTTATACAGGAATAATGACGGATACGGGTTCATTTAAATATAGTTCAGTAACCGCAGAAACAATGCAAATAGTAGCACACCTGTTAGAGTTTAAAATTCAGCATTCAAAAATTCAACAAAATGTTTTTGATACTTATTCTTATGACAGATTAAGGTTGATGGGTTATGCTTTATCAGAAAAAATGAAATTTTTACCTGCATACAAAACAGCTTATATTAGTTTATCGCAGGAAGAGTTAGGGAGATTTAATTATAAGAAAGGAGATACGGAGGGTCTCGTCAATACTGTACTTTCATTGAAAAATGTAAGGGTAGTTGCTCTATTTACCGAAACAGATAAGATGATACGGATATCATTGAGAAGTAAAGATAATGTGGATGTAAATGAAATAGCAAGAAGATATTTTAATGGTGGCGGACATAAAAATGCTGCGGGCGGACAAATGTATTTACCATTGGGCGAGGTAGTTCAGTTATTTGAAGAAGTTATCAAAAAAGAAACATTCTAATGCAAGTAAATTCTATAGTATTGATTAGTTCAATGGAAATGATTAATAAATATCATTCAGATGTTCTTATTTTTTTTAGTAAAATAGATGCTGAAAAAAAGAGTTTAATAGTATTTTCTCAAAAGCCAATACTAGATTACTCTGAGATAAAAAAAATTTCTGTACACGAGATGATGATTTTATATCCAAGGGATTTTCTACTGTGGAATCTAGCATTAAAACCAAATGTTGTAAATGTTCTGAATAAAAAACCTTACTCTGTTCTCATTCATTTTAATGAAAAAAAATTTATCAGAAATACTTTTTTGATCTCTAAAAATATAATTGCTGATATTAAAATTACCAATACAAATTATTACTCAAATCCATTTTCAATTATTATTTCTGATAATAAAAATTATTTTAATGGAGTGATAGAATGTGTGAAAAGATTAGAGTTTTGAGAACTAAAATTTACTTAGTTGTATTACGGCTATTGATTTGTCGTATCATTCTGTTTGCAATGGTATCAGCAATGACAGAAAAATAATTTTTAATAATTTTTCCAGGCATATTAATTTTTATATCAGCATCCGTTTCTGCGATGCCTGAGTTAATTTCTTTTGCATCTACGCTAAATACAGTATAATGTACTATAATTTTTCTTTTGGCATTTTCGGGAATATAGTCAGTAGGATTGACTGCAGAGGCTTTGATATCTAATTCATTGATAAAAATATAGTACTGCGCTTTGTACTTTTCATATAAATAGGGTATGAGTGCAGGGTTGAGTACGCGGGTGTTCATAAATTTACTTTCATCATCACTTTCGGCGATTATTTCTCCTTGTTGAGTGCCTTTTTGTTTTTTTTCTTTCACTGGTGGTTTGTAATTATTTTGATCAGGAGTTTTTACATAATCATAAGTTATATTACTGTATATATACTTCAACTCCTTGATGTACTTGGATGTATCGCTCATCAGGTCAGTAGGAAAAAATTTTCTTTTTTTCAAAGTATGGTACAATTGTTCACTTAATCCATCCTTCAATTCATAGCGTATTTGTTGTTGACTGGCGTTTATTTCTTTATTGATATAATAATCTATTTCACTCATGTACATTTTATTTTCAAAAGGAATGATGAGTACTTTGTTTTTGTTCAAAACATCCTTGAAATGATGAGAAGTATTTTTTTTTGTAGTGGGTATGTTTTGAGCACGGATGATGAAAGATGTCAGGATAAGACCTATTGTAATAAGTCGTAATATCATAAATGTTTGGTATTATTTCTTTATATTGGTATTGTTGGCAGTGTTAGGTATGATTCCCAACATTTGAGGGGTGATGTTTTTGATAGCTTGATTAGCCATTTGATGGTCGGGCTTAAGTTCTAAACATCTTTTCCAACACTTATAGGCACGGCGGTAATTGCGAATGTTGAAGTAAGCAGCACCTAAACTATACCACCCTTCCGGATTGAATTTATCTAAGATAATACATTTGTTGAGTTCAATAACTGCACTATCATGCCTGCCTCGCATTGATTTTTGATAACCCCTGTTGAGTAAATCATTGTAGAATACGATATAGTAGTTTCGCAGGTATGGATTATTAGGATATAATTTTTCTGCGTGTTTCCAAAAGAAGAGAGCCTCTCTATCTCTGTTACGAAGTTTATAATAAGCCAATCCTAAATTAAGATATCCATTGACATAGCGAGGGTGCAATTCTGTGGCATGTTTTAGGTACCCAATACCTTTGTAAAGGCATCTTTCTCGTGTAGTGAGTTTTTGAGGTTTTCCCGTATCAGGCAGAATGATGGCATCTTTATTACAACCATCTTTAAACTCAGACGCTTTAACTTTGAATTTAAACATCTCTTCTGTAAAAGTGCTAAATGGTTTCCCTTCTTTTAAATATAAGCCGTAAGCTTCTTTTGTGAAGTATTTAGTATCTGCAAGATCTATCCATCGTGCCCCTGCGTTGCCAAGCACGAGCACACTGTGTGGTTTGTGTGTAACATCACCGATAAAAAGAGTAATATCGGTTTTCCACGCCCAGTTTCTTTCCCATGTTTTAGCGCCATACAATAGGGTTACAGGCAGTAAAAAAATAAGTAGTGTAGCTTTTTTTAGATTTAGATTCCAATTCGGTATTTTATCTAATCCTTTCAAGACAAAGTAAGCACAGGCAATAGAAAAACCGATAGAAGAGTGAAATATTAATCTTTCGCCCATCGTAGCACCAATGTCCATAATAATA
Source organism: bacterium (assembly GCA_027364695.1). Taxonomy (GTDB): domain Bacteria; phylum Bacteroidota; class Bacteroidia; order B-17B0; family Aurantibacillaceae; genus BPGX01. The sequence goes on along the minus strand of DAHXOV010000284.1, from coordinate 882 downwards.
TTTCCGATCATCATCAAAAAAGCAAAATAAGTAGCAATGGCAAAACCTAATACATGTCTTTTGATAATCAACTTAAAGCCCAGATAAGCTAATGTGAGATGAAGAAGGATAGATAGCCATGCATCCCAGCTAAATAAATTTCTGTATTCTATGGTATTATAGGAATAATCAGAGGATAGTGGATATGGATAAATGAGTTTTATTATATAGATGAGTAATACATAAGCTTTTGTAAAAAATTTATTTTCGCCTGACGCGAGTAGATATGGATTGTTGAGTATCTCGGTATCAGGAACACCTGGTTTAAGTACTACTGCATTGAGACGTATAGCAAGATAAAATAAAAAGGATCCATATAACCATAGCATTAAGGTATTGAGGTTTTTCAGTTTAAGATGTTTATTAAACATGATCAAGACTACAAATATATAGATAAAAGGAAGTGTAAAGAATGATTTTTGATACCACTTGAGTGCTAACATTAAGCCAGTGAATGCAATGAATATGAATGTGGGTGCTACGAAGTCCTTGAGTTTAATATCTATTTTGTGAAATACATAAAATGCTATGGGGATGAGTCCTAACAAGACAACGGCATACTCTTTTGATAAGAGCGCTAAAAAGAGCATGAGTGCAGTAAGGAATGCATCTTTGATGGTTCTGCTGAATAGATATTTGTGGGCAAATAGAAAGGTGAGAGATACAAATATGAGAGAAAAAATTTCGTCTCGGCTTTTTACATTGGCAATGGCTTCAGTATGTATGGGATGCATTAAAAATAGAAGTGCGGAGAGAAAAGCCATATCTTGCCATTCTCTGAACCAATAGTTACGCATAACCAAATACAATAATCTCACGCTTAAAACAAAGGTCCATATATTG
>DAHXOV010000278.1 GCA_027364695.1 bacterium | reverse complement strand
ATGGCAGGTTGTAGACTATCTTAAAAGAACTATACCAGAGTTAATTGAATAGAACGTACATTTTATAAATGAGGTAGCCTTGACAAGAATAATAGCACCTAAAAAATCTGGTAATGATAATATTCAAACACCAGAATATTTATGTAAAAAAATAATTGATTACTTTAGTCCGTCTGGTAAAATTATCGAACCTGCTTGCGGTATGGGTAATTTCTTGAAATTTCTTCCTAATGCAAAGTGGTGTGAAATAAGCAAGGGGAAAGATTTTTTTGATGAAAGCGGATTATTTGATTGGGTTATTACAAATCCACCATTTTCCAAAATAAGAAAGTTCCTTATTCACTCTTATGAAATAAATGCAAAAAATATATTATTTTTAATGCCAGTGAACCATTTGATTGCTTTGAGAGCAAGAATGAGAGATTTGAAAAAATATAATTATCAGATAAAAGAAATATTGTTATTGGAAACCCCAAAAGAATTTATTGTTACAGGATTTCAATATTGTGTATACCATTTAGTTCCATTAAAAAGTGAAAAAGAAACTTTACTGAAATTAAGTGAACTAATATATTGATAAAATTAGTGTTTTATGTGTATTGTACAATACAAAAGGAATGAAATATGTTTTATAAAATATCGGATATAAATGGAAGATGGAAAGCCTTTCGATGTACATTAACCGAAAGTTCATTCTATTACACGCCCATCGCAACAGACTCTAATATCCTCCATATAAAAGAGGATATTTTGCTATTTTTCTTATTCAAAAAGGGTCAGGATTTCATTTACATTTTTAATGATGATGGGTCTCCATTTGACCCTAATTATGATAGTAATCTACACGCATAAAAAGGGAAATTGGGGCTTGACAAATTTACTATAATAGTCTATAATTGTAATTATGGAAATCAAAAATGTTCTTTCTGATTACAAAAAAGACCTAGTTTTTAAAGGTTCGTCAAAGCATACCTTGTGGGTATATTTGAAGGACATCAAAAAACTTGTTGACTATTTCAATATTCAAACCTCCAAAGAATTAGAAATTGAACCATTGAAATTGAATGAGTTTTATCAGAGTCTAACAGACTTGAAACCATCTAGTGTAAATGGGTTGATGCGCTCTTTGTCTACCTTCTATAATTGGCTAAAAGAAATGAACATCATAGAAAATAATTACACCTTAATGGTGAGATATTTGAAAGTGCCAAAAAGAACTAAAGTTGTTTTAACGGATGAAGAAGCGATTCAGTTAATTAAAAATACAAAGGACATGCAGGTAAAACTAATGCTTGCAATTATGTGGACAACTGGCGTAAGACGAGATACAATCTGTAATATAAAATTGCGTGACATTCAAGGTTGTCACATTTTAGTTTCGGAAAAAGGAAATTCTCAAAGAACTATTTTGTTAGATGAAACAGTTTGCCATCTTTTGAATATATATATGGCTACAAGAAAATCAGATTCTCAATACTTATTCTACGCAACTAGGGGAGAAACAAGTAATGGTGGCGCATTGACTGGCACTTCAGTAAACAATAGAGTGAAGTCAGCAATGAAAGAAAGTGGTTTATCTGAAGAAAAAATAAAGAGTGTTACTGCACATAGAATTAGAGGTTCAGCAATTACATCTGTCATTTCACAATACGGATTGAATGCAGGTATGAAATTTGCAAATCATGTAAGTTTGACTACGACTCAAATATACAACGCCACTGGAGCGCAATTGGTAGATAGTATTATTAAAGAACGTGGCGAACAAAACAAATCTATTTTAGAAGGAATTGCTTAATGACATCTCTAACTTATTTTTCTGATAAGGATGACTCACAAGGCACTATCACAAAAGTAATGACTCATGTTGTTGTCAAAGATGGCGTATTCAAATTATATAGATTTGATGCTCTACTTGTAGAAACAAAAGAGCCAATTTATTTTCACAACCGAACAAGCCTTCAGTTTTTAGAAGATGGAAGCGTAGTCATTGAATTGTATCGAGAGGATTAGATATGGAAAAAATTATTTTAGAAGTTGAAAACGGTTCTTTTCAGCATCGGGTTTTCGTCAAAGGATAATAAAAGAAAGGATAATAAAAGGCATATTTTATGAGTGCATCAGATAGAATATTTAGTATTTTTGTTGGTTTAGTTTTCAGTTTATTTAGCATGTTCTTTATTTGGCTATTTTTTCAATTTTCAATTCCACAAACTCCAGATGGTTTTGTTTCCATTGAGTTATTAGGTAAGATAATGATACCAATTATCGCCGGACTTTTTGGTTTAGTTGGAATTTCTCTTGTTGGAAATGGGATTCTTAGTGAATAGAACTTGGATTTTATTATGACAAATATAAAGGTAGATAAAATAAGATTGGTTAAGAAAGAAAAGGACATCAAGGAAAAACCATATTCCGAGATGAATGAAATAGAAAAGTTTTGGTGGCATGAAAATGATGAGTGTTGGCAAATAAGACGTGAAGGAAGGGTAGACTACTATTTTTTCACTCCAACAATGAAATATCTATATAAAGACATTAGTGGCATCTGGAGTGGAACTAAGAATCCTTTTTCTCTTCTTCCTCTAGGAAAAGAAGAGGCAGAAAAAGAATTCAAAAAAGTGAAAAAGATTGCAGAATAAAATGACTTTTTTATTAAAAGGAGAATGAAAATGGGTGTATATGACACAATATTAGTTCCATGTCCTACTTGTGGAGAAAAGGAAGAGGCTCAAAGTAAAAGTGGAGATTGTCTTTTAAGAACTTTTGAGTTGGATAAATGTCCGATTGATGTGTTACCAGATGTTAATCGTCATGCTCCCTTTACCTGTAATAAATGTAGAACTGTATTTGAAGTTAAGCTATTCACTTCATACGAAGTGGTGAAAATAAAAAATGCTAAGAATAAGAATTGACCTTTTACCATTTGGACTAACTTCAGTTCCAAAAGACACTTGGATAATGGAGATAGCAAATGATGGAACATCTACTGACAAGAGTATTGGAAATTATATTTTTAAAATATTTATAAAGAATAGTAATGATAGACTATTAAAGGGTGGCGAGATAAAAAACTTTCAAAGAAAGAGATGGTCTGTTTGGTATTTATTGTATTTATGTTTGCATAAAGTTTATGGAGAAAATAAATGAAGGAAGAAATAGATTTTGATATATCTAAAAAGGTTTTGAGGCTTCTAAAGAACTAGATGATTTATATATAAAAACAACTTTTGAGGACTACAAAAAAGAAGCAAATGAACTAGAAAGAAAACGAAGAAAAGGAATGCTTTTGTTTGTGAAATACTATAACAGTCTTTGGGATTAGGTGATGAGGAAACGCTCAACTAAAAATATAATATGTTTAGAATCATGGGATGGCATTTATACAGAACCAAAAGCAACAATGAGAACTATGTTGAAATTCATATCTGAATTGCATGGGACAAAATATGGATATAACTTTTTTCATACGCCAGATGAAATGCAATACCTATTAA
>DAHXOV010000259.1 GCA_027364695.1 bacterium | reverse complement strand
TGTGATTATAGCAGAACCTCCATTTTTGTCTTTAATGGTTAATTCAAGCAGCGTAAGTTGTTATGGCGGAAGTGATGGAGGGGTATCAGGTACTGCCAGCGGTGGAAACGGAGGATATTCGTATACATGGTCGCCTATTAATTCTAATAATTCGCAAGTACAAAATTTACCGGTAGGACAATATACGCTCACGGTCAATGATTTAAATGGGTGCTCTATCTCTGATACCGTTTCTATTATTCAACCGCCAGCATTAAGTATTACTGCCACATCATTGAGTTCTACTTGTTATGGGATTCCTACAGGCAGCGGTACAGTGACAGTATCGGGTGGTAGAGGCGGATATCAATATCAATGGTTACCGATAGGAGGCACTAATTCTGTGGCCACTAACTTACCAGGGGGACAATACACAGTAAATGTCTTAGATGTCAATAATTGTCCAATCAGCACTACTTTGATGATTAATCAGCCGACATCTATTACTTTGTTAGCCTCTCCAGATGCTACTGTTTGTTATGGTACATCTGCTAGCATATCGGCTAATGCCAGTGGAGGCACAGCGCCCTATGTCTATTATTGGAACAATGGGTTTAGTGGTCATGGTCCTCATGTTTTTTCTCCACTTTCTACTAACTTCTATAATGTATATGTCACAGATAATAATAACTGTGTATCTGAAACTAAAACAATAAAAGTAACCGTGCTCCCACCTGTTAGCGTCATTAGTGCATCTGCGAGTATATGTGATAAAGATACTATTGTTATAGGAATGAATCATTTTGGGGGGAACGGTGGTCCATATAATTACTCTTGGAATACAGGGAGCAATACCAATACTATATCTGTCATAGGTGATTACACACAAAGTCCAATGACATTTACCCTGAATGTATCAGATGGGTGTACTAATCCTGATGGCGCAGGGGTTTATACATTGTACATAAATCCATTACCTGTGTTAAGTTTTACTTCTAATATAACAAGTGGGTGTGTGCCACTTAAAGTAAGGTTTGGTGCGGTGAATGGAACGAGTTTTGATGATTTTTATTGGGATTTTGGCAATGGAGAGAGTGCTAATAGTAATCCATCACAAGTTATTTACGGTGTGGTAGATACTTTTGATGTAAAATTAAAAATGATGACTTTGTATGGATGTACAAGAGATACATTGGTACCTCAAATGATTATGACTTATTCAGTACCTATTGCTTCGTTTTATTCTGCCCCGTCTGTAGTAAGTGAATTGAATGGTTTAATACAATTTGTTAATACTTCAATTGGAGGGACTACTTATTTTTGGAATTTTGGAGATCTTACAAGTACTAATAATATCAGCAGTGCATTCAATCCTGAGCATTTATATAGCAGGCCTGATAGTTATACCGTGTCTTTGGTGGTTACTAATAATTTTGGATGTACAGACAGTACCATGCAATTTATTACCGTCAGGCCGGATGTAGCTATTTATATTCCAAATGCATTTACGCCAGATGGAGATGGGTTGAATGATGTATTTAAACCTTCGGGTGTAGGCATCCAAGTGCAAAACTATAAGATGCAAATTTACGATAGGTGGGGAGAAAAAGTTTTTGAAAGCAATAATTTTAATGAGGGATGGGATGGTACTTATAAGAGTGGAGTGGCTCAAACAGCTGTGTATGCCTATTTGATTGTATTTTATGACATAAAGGGATACAAGTATTTTTATAAAGGGCATGTTTCATTATTAACTAATAAAAATTAAACCTATGAGAAAGTTTACCGTTTTTGTAATGCTCTTATCTTTTTTCAATTATTTAAAGGCACAAAACATGAGCACAACAGATACTGCTCAATACATTGTGATGAGGGTGAATAATGCTGTATTAGATTGCCCGCATTTTGGGGGCATTTTTCATAAGATGTGTTTGGATTATAAATGGAAGATACAAGAGAATAATCATCAGAAAAGGTATATCATCTATACTGTTCCTAAAAATATTGATTATGATCCATTGACAAAATATAATGAAGTTGTTGATAACAGCCACTTTCCAAGAAGTATGATTGTAGATATTACATTGAAGCAAAGCAGAAAAGAGTTGGAAGAGTATATTGAAACCATCAAGAAGGGTTCAAATTGAAATAAAGTAGGTGTTTTTGCAATTTAGTAAGCATTTTCTTTTCTGTATATTTTATCAATAATTTCTTTGTATTTTTCTGCAATAACTTTTCTTTTTAAACTCATTTTTGGGGTAAGTTCTGTGCTTTCTATACTCCAAGACACAGGAAGTATCTGAGGCGAGCGTATTTGTTCATGTGGAGCTAATTGCTTATTAATAATATGAATAAACTGATGGATTTCTTTTGTGATGGCTGCATCTTTAGCTAATTGTTCTATGGGTATATTTTTTTTGCTTGAATATTTTTGGTGGATGTTTTGAATATTGAGTACTATTAAAGCAGAAGGAAATTTTTCATTTGCACCTATTACCATACAATGTTCTATCAAAGGATGTTCTTTGAGTTTGTTTTCAATATAAGCAGGTGATATATATTTTCCCGAAGTGGTTTTGAATATTTCTTTTTTTCTGTCGGTTATTTTTAGAAATCTTCCTTCTACAAGTTCGCCAGTATCTCCTGTATGAAGCCATCCATCTGTATCTATGATTTCTTTTGTCGCTTGTTCGTTTTTGTAATAACCCTTCATTACGCCTGGTCCTTTGACAAGAATCTCTCCGTCTTCCGCAATTTTTACATGAGTATTAGCTATGATTGGTCCCACGGTTCCAATGCATTTAGCTCTTTCATCAAATTCATTGACTGCTACAACAGGTGATGTTTCAGTAAGCCCATAGCCTTGCATACAATTGATTTTAGCACATAAAAACATTCTTTCCATTTTAGGGTTTAAGGCCGCTCCTCCTGATATCATACATTGTAAGTGGTTGCCTAGCGCCAGTCGCCACTTTTTGTATATGAGATAATCTGCAATACTTCTTTGAAATTCATACCGCCATCCATTTTTTTTCTTCAATTCATATTTTTCTGCCAGATTGATTGCCCATGATAAAATGTATTTTTTAAATCCTTTCATTTCATTGCGGGTGCTGATTATTTTTTGATAGACACGTTCAATTAATCTTGGCACAGATACAAACAAGTGGGGTTTTATTTCCTTAATATTATCTACTACTTTTTCTACATCTTCAGCGTAGTAA
>DAHXOV010000250.1 GCA_027364695.1 bacterium | reverse complement strand
GTATATCACTTCTCAAGAATGGTAATGGATAAGGTGATTGGTAGTCCCGCCCAGTATAATGTTCGCTTACTTTTGCCTGCAATAATACTAGGTTGTTATATCTGTAAAAATAAAAAATATGAGAGTGTTAAAATAAAGATAGATTTATTATATTTGCAGAAAAAACATGATGGAAAAATTATGGATTTGGTAACTAAATATAGATTTGTTATTTTTGTTTTGGGGCAAAAAATGGATTATCCAAAATGCAATGGTTCTTTGAAGGTAAAGAACGGAATTACAAAGGATGTTCAGCAGTATAAGTGCAAAAGTGCAAACACGGAACTGTCTGCGGTGCTGTCTGACGAAATAAGCGCATTTTAAAGTGCGCAACTGTCCTCTGAAACTTTTTACTGAACTGTTATTGATTGTTCTTGAGTAGCTGTTCGTTGTTTGCATAATGTTGGAGTATCATGATGCTCGTAGTATGTTGCTTTAATTGTATAAGTGCCTTTTGCCGTGTAAATATGTTTGGGCGGGGTGGAGTTTCCTATTTTGTAAGTCGTTCCGTCTCCCATATCCCAGCTGTATTGAGTAGCAGAGTAATTGTTGCAAATATTTAACTTTAGAGTATCCCCAAGTGATATGATAGGATTTGTCACAGTAAAGCATGCGATAATTTCATCTTTTTTGCAACAAGCAGAAAAAAGAAGAACTAAAAACAGGAAAGTCGTTATTATTTTTTTCATAGCAAATATTTTACTGAACAGTTACTGATTGTTGTGCTTCTGAAACTGCTCGTTTTTGAAAATGAAGCGAAACCCCTTCTACATGTTCTGTAGAAATTAATTTAATAATGTATGACCCAGGTGACTGATAAACATGTTTGGGTATTTCTCTTCCATATGTAGTCCCATCACCCATATCCCATTTTGTATCCCTGCTAATTTTAGCGTCAGAGCATAATTGTATTTTGACAGTATCACCCAATGACATTGAGGGATTATCAACTGTAAAACAAGCGAGAGGATGATTTTTTTCTTTATGGCATGCATAGAGGAGCAAAATGAATATAGCAAACATTAATATTTGTTTCATAGCAAATATTTTATTGAACTGACACTGTCTGTTCTGCTTCTGATGTTGCTTGTTTTTGCCAATGAGTTATTTGTCCACCGTCAATATGCTCGGTAACTGTCAATTTTATTGTGTATGTCCCTTTGGCTTGATAAACATGCTTAGGGACTCCTGACAATTCATATGTCGCACCATCACCCATTGTCCATAAATTCAATTTGCTCCTACCCGAAGTGCATGTTTTTATCTTTATGGTGTCGCCTAAAATCATAGTTGAATTTTCAACTTCAAAACAAGCAATAGGGTGATACTTTGCTTTATGGCAACTATAAATAACAAAGATTATAAGAACAGTGAAGGGGATAAATAGTTTTTTCATTTTGAATTTGATTTAAGTTTTAACAATTACGGATAACGCTTGTAAAAGGCGCTATTCTTAAAATACAACATTGGTATTTTGTTATTTTAGTAGTAATTTGAGTAATAACTGTTATTATTGTTTGAATGACTGTGTTGCAGATATAATTCCAAACCGTTTGAACAAATGTAACGAAAGTTGTAACCAAATTACAAACCAAGTTTAATGGCCACGGTAGCCAACTGCAAACTTGCGTCAAAACAGCAACAACTGTTGTAATGATGGAACTTACCAAATTACACATTGTCGTAACGATTGTTTGGATTACTTGTGTTACTATGTAAAGCAACAGATAAAAGGGAACTAAAATTATTGTGCAGATTAACATGGTTTTAATTTATCTTAGCAAAGATATTAAAAATTTAATAAATGAATAAAAGTTGTTAAACAATACATCACTTATTTAAACAAAAAAACTACGATGGATGCTTAATTTCTAAATGTTTTTTGAAATAACTAAATATCTGCCTGACTTTCAATGAATTATTTTTTCAACAGTTTTTTCTAAAAATGAAAAAGGTTTTGTATAAATAAAGAGATAAACTGATTTTAATCATAGTTTATTATTATCAACAATAATTTCTTTGCCATTGAAAAAATATTATCAATGAAAACAATTATTGAACCATTTAAAATTAAAGTAGTAGAACCCATAAGGTTTACAAGTGATATAGAAAGAAAAAAGATATTGCAAAAAGCGCATTACAATTCTTTTCAAATTGACTCGGAAAAGGTGATTATTGACCTGCTTACAGACAGTGGCACTTCAGCGATGAGCCACCATCAATGGGCAGCTATGATGCAGGCAGACGAATCGTATGCAGGAGCAAGAAGTTATCACCGATTAGAAAAAGTAATTTATGATCTAACTCAAATGCCTTATTTTTTCCCTACTCATCAGGGCAGAGCGGCAGAGAGAATTTTGTACGGCGTTTTATCAACAAAGAAAAAAATATTTATTAGCAATACACACTTTGATACGACCCGTGCTAATATTGAATATGCTGGCTCAATAGCCATTGATATTCCTTGCAAAGAAGCCATAGACACATCATCAGAATATCCATTCAAAGGAAATATTGATTTGGAAAAATTAGAAATACACTTAAAAAAATATCAAAATAAAACAGGGGCAGTGATTTTAACTGTAACCAATAACACTGGCGGTGGTCAGCCCGTGAGTATGGAGAACATAAAACAAACCCGCATGCTGTGTAATAAATATAAGGTGTTACTGATACTGGATTGTTGCAGAATTGCTGAAAATGCATGGTTTATCAGGCACAAGGAACAAAAACAGGCAAAAAAAACATATTTACAAATAGCACAGGAAATGTTTAGTTACGCAGATGCTTCTGTAATGAGCGCAAAAAAAGACGGACTAGTAAATATGGGTGGATTTTTGACGATGAGAGATAAAAAATTAGCAGAAGAATGCCAGAATTTGCTCATTATTACTGAAGGATTTACTACTTACGGTGGTTTAAGCGGTAGAGATATGGAAGCATTGTCTGTGGGATTGCAAGAAGTTTTTGATAAAGATTATCTTCAATACAGAATCAAAAGCACGGCTTACTTAGGCGAGCACTTAGACAAACTTGCTATACCTGTGGTAAAGCCTTTTGGCGGGCATGCTATTTATATAGACGCTAAACAACTTTATCATCACATTCCGCCATATCAATTTCCAGGTCAGGCATTGGTCTGTGATTTGTATGTCAAAGGAGGCATTAGAGCCGTAGAAATTGGTTCTTTAATGTTTGGAAAAAGTAAAAATGGCAAATTTATCCCTGCTCAGTGGGAATTAGTACGGCTTGCTATGCCCCGAAGAGTATATACCCAAAGTCATGTTGAGTATATCATTGAAGTGTTTGAGAGCATCAAAAAAAATATCTATCAATCTAAAGGATTTAAAATTATTTATGAGCCCCCTTTCCTGAGGCATTTTACATGCAAGTTAAAACCCATTTAATCTTGAAAAAATGGGAGGAAAGAAAATTAATATTATAGAAGTAAAAAATATTTTTTTGTTTAGCACACAAGTAAACACAAGCATCAAGAGGTATTAGCCAATACAATTATTGTTATCACACAATAATTTAGATACTTTTGTCGTTTTGTATTTACTCACAATGAAAAAGCAGAAAAATACATTTTACTTCTATCTCCCCCTCTCCTTTTTTTTATTCAATGTTATTTATTCTCAATCTATACAGAAAATAGGACAATGGAGAGATTTACTTGGTTTTTACTCCGCTAATTCTATTACCTACAGATCTGATTGGTCTAAAGTATATGTGAGTAATAGAAACAGTGTTGCTGTATATAATACATCCACAGGAGAAATAGAAAAAATAATGAACAAGACCAATGGGTTTTCTGACGCAGGTATAAATATCATTAGAAATAACCCCTACAACAATAAATTATTAGTATGCTATGAAAGTGGGAACATTGATTTAATAGATGGAAACAATATTTATAACATCAGTGATATTAAAAATTCAACGATCCCTTCAAGTAAGCTGGTGAATGAAATAACATTTAGAAACCATCTGGCATACATGGCTTATGGTTTTGGTATAGTTGTTTTTGATATGAATAAAGTTGAAATTAAAGAAACTTACTTTATTGGAAAAAATAATACTTATCTTAACGTGCACCAGGTAGCATTTGATGACTCTTTAATATATGCTGCAACAGATAGCAGTATTATCAAAGCTAATTTAAATACGGTTTTAAATGATTTTAGAAACTGGAACAAATTCTCTTCAAATGAAATACCTTATGGCACTTATAGTGGTATTGTAAATTTTAATAATAAAATATACGCAGCCTTTTCTCCCTATACGCGTAATACTTCTAACTGGATGAAAGATACATTATATACCCGCGATGCATCAGGCGTATGGACCAAATCATTTATCTTTACAGGTGGTGCTCCTAATGGCACAGTAATTAAAAAACTATATGTTTTTGATAACAATTCCCTGGCTACCATCGGACCTTTTGGCTGCAATGCATTTGATAAACAAAACAACCAAATAGTAGCTATTGGAAATTATGCTTTTGGAAACTCACAAATGAATGACATCATCGTTCTTTATTACCCCAATGATCCTAGTGCTCCTGCCTATACTTACATTGCCGATAACTTTCATGGATTTATTAAAGCAGGATGGGATGCAGTAAAAATTAATATTGATGGTACAATCTCAAAACTTGTGAGCCGTATTAAAGCCAGAAATGGTAAAATAGTAATAGCCCCATCCTTGATAGATGAAACAGGCTCACCAAATTTTTACTTGGAAGGTTTAAGTTTCTATGATGGAGAAAAATGGAATTATCTAAGGGACTATAATAACGACACCATCATTGATTTGACCGATGCAGTCATAGACCCCAACGATGAAACACATATTTATGCATCCAGCTGGATCAACGGAATTGTTGAGTACAAAAACAATAAATTATTCAAAGTATATAACGCTTCTAATTCATCTTTAATCAATGCATCCTCAATCAATTTATCCTGGCACTTAATAAACGGGATTACATTAGATCCTAATAATAATGTATGGGTATCACATCCTATTCCACCTTATCCCATCAGCGTATTAAAAAACAACAGTCAGGTGATCAATTTTAGTTATCCTGGTTTTG
>DAHXOV010000221.1 GCA_027364695.1 bacterium | reverse complement strand
TGGTACATTGAGGATTTTTTTTTGCGAAATACAATGCAGTCATAACCATACCAGGCGTGCAAAAGCCACACTGTATAGCGCCATGTTTTGCAAATAGATCTTGTAAAAGTATATGATCTTTGTTATCAGAAATTCCCTCTATGGTAGTGATGCATTTGTTGTGTGCTTTTATGGTTGAAGTTATACAGGCATTGGTGGGTATATTATCTAACCATATAGTACAGGTGCCGCAAGTACCCTGGTCGCAAGCTATTTTTGTTCCTTTAAGGAGCAAACGTTCTCTTAGAGTATAACTGAGGACTTCATCCTCTTTCACAAGCAGGTGGTGGTTTACGTTATTGACGATAAGTTTTACTTGTATCATATATTTAATTTATCCCTTGTCCTATTGATTTTCCTCCATCTACATAAATTATTTGTCCGTTGATAAAAGATGTTTTTTCGTTTAATAAAAAGGTAGCTACATTTGCAATATCTTCAGGTTTACCTATATTTTTTTGTGGTTGAGCGTCTATAAGTTTTTGTAATACATGTGGAGGCAGATGATCTGTTAGTTCTGTTTTTATTAACCCGGGCGCTATAATATTTACAGTGATATTAAATTTTCCGACTTCTAAAGCCAATGCTCTACTTAGCCCTATTATACCGGATTTTGAAGCACTATAATTGGTTTGACCAGGATTACCAAGCCATGCTCTTGATGAGATGTTGATAATTTTACCAAAATGTTTTTCTTTCATGTATTTTACGGCTTCTCTGCACATGAGCCATGTGCCTTTGAGATTGATATTGATGACCTTATCAAAGTCGTTTGAAGACATTTTCCATATTACATTATCTTTGATAATACCTGCATTATTAACGATTGCATACAACTGATGGTATTTTTGTATAATATAGTCAAAAGATTTTTTTACCTCAGTTTCAGAAGAGATATCACAAGATAAGTATTCTATATTGTTATCGTTTTCTTTTGGTAAAATAATATCAAAGTTTATGACTTTATATCCGTCTTCGCTTATTCGTTCAGCTATTGCTTTTCCGATTCCCTTTGAAGCACCTGTTACAATTACAACTTTTTGATGCATAATGAAATATTATTAAGATATTCTTCATGGATTGAATTGAAAGTGTCAGAATTATAAGTATTGCAGGGAATAGAATGCGTTTGATGTTTGCATGATATAATTTTAGCCAAAATAGAGACAGCAATTTCTTCTGGGTAATAAGCATGGATGTCAATCCCTATGGGCATATCTATTTTATTTATATCGTTTTCAGATATGTTGTTGTGGTGTAAAAATTTTCTTGTAATGAAGACTTTTCTTTTGCTGCCTATCATGCCGATATATTTAAATTTTTTTGATATGGCACCTAAAAGAATTTCTCTATCTATCTGGTGATTGTATGTAACAATAACACAAAAGTTATCATTTGTATTTTCTATAGGGAGCGATTGAATGTATTCAACAGGAGAGTGTAAAATGGTAGTTACTTTATTATTAAATATATCTTGCATCTTAAATTGACTGAGTATAAACTCACGGTCATCAATCAGATATGTGTCAAATTGAAGAAGCGATGAAACAGTCGCCAAAAAAGAACCTACATGCCCTGCACCGAAGATATAGAGTTTTGGGAAAGATTTAATAATTTCAATAAAAACACTGACAGTACCTCCACAACACATTTGATGGTCCTTTGTAAGATGATGCTCAAATAATTTGCTTTCTGAATTTTCAATACATTTTAAGGCATCTTTGATAACAGCATATTCTAGTGCGCCTCCGCCAATGGTTCCGATAATTTTTTTATCAGGGCAAACAATTATTTTAGATCCATTCTTCATTGGTGTAGAGCCCTTTGTATGAACAATGGTACACAAGGCAACAGAAGGATATGTTTTTAATAATAAAGGTATTTCGCTATATAGGTTCATCATATCCATTCATCAACATACATTTCTTTATTAAACGCAAGATAATATTCCTTTGGAGTATTGATATTGAGAAGTACTTTTGGTTCTGTACTTGGACAATCTATTTTCTTAAACTTTTTTAAGAGGAATTGAATATTAAAATTTTCCGTTGATTTTTTTCGTATCTCGTTGGAAATGTATTTATCAATAAGAAGTGGATGTCCGTTTTTTGAGCGATAGCTTGGTACCACATAAGATTTTTCAGTCATCAGCGATAGCATAGATCGAAGAAGTTCTTTTGTAACAAAAGGATTGTCTATATTTTGAATAAAAGTATAATTAGCATCAATATGTTCCAAGCCTTTTTGAATAGAATATATTTTACCCTTTTCGGGATATTCATTGACAATATAAATAACTTCTGAATAAAAGTACTTTCTCTTGTTCATTTGAATAAATTCAAATAAACTGTTAGATGTTACAATTATTATTTTGTCAGAAATACCATCATACGATTTGATCAGGTGGGAAAGAAAAGTATCTGTTTCACTAAAAGATAGCAAAGCTTTTGGGAGTCCCATTCTTTCAGACTTTCCCGCACAAAGTATCAAGACGTTATTTTTTACCATTGATTTTTTAAGCATACAATAATATGGGATAAAAATATATTCCAAAATGATTAAAGTCATATTTTATCAAAAACTCGCCTTGTAACTTTGCAATGAAATTCTTCAACAAGAAAAAAAATAATAATGGAAAAACTCGAAAAAATAGTAGAAGAATGTAAAGAAGTGGTGTGCGATATGAATTTTCAGGAAGCAAAACAGTGGAAGAGTGAGGGAAAACAAAGAATATTGGTAGGATACTTACCAATCTATTTTCCAAGAGAGATGGTTTGGGCTGCCAATGGACTGGCTGTAGGAATAATGGGAGCAGGAGATTATAAACAAGTAATTAAAGGAGATGCCTATTATCAGTCTTATATTTGTCATTTGCCAAGAGGGATTATTGATTTGGCATTAGATGGGCATTTTGACGGCTTTGATGGCTTTGTATTTCCTTCTATTTGCGATGTGATCAGAAATTTGTCAGGAATCTTTCAGGTAGAGAAAATTGGACACTTTTCAAAATATCTTGATTACCCTCAAAATTTTAAAAAAGAAATAGGTGGTGAATTTTACAGAAAAGAATTAGATAGCATTTTAAATAAAATTTTTAATATTAACCAAGTAAAAACGACTAAGGAGACATTGAATAATGCAATAAAACTATATAATACCAACAGAAGGTATTTGCGCTTAATATATGATATAAGGGAAAAATATCCGTGGAGATTATCTGCTTATGAACTTTATGTAATTATACGAGCAGGAATGGTAATGCCCGTTGATAAACACAATCAGATGCTTGAAATAGTGGTGAATGAAATCAATAAAGAGAGAGGAACTCCCATGGATAACATAAGAGTCATTATATGGGGTGCGTTTTGCGAACAAATGCCACTGAATTTAATAAAATCCATAGAAATGGCAGGCTGCTATGTAATTGACGATGATTTTTTAATTGGGTCAAGATGGACTACAGCAGATATTGATGAAAGCTCTGAAGATCCTATTGGTGCTTTGGTAGATGCCTATTTGAATCACAGCACATTTTCTTCTTCTATCTATGATGTGGACAACCCAAAGGAGAAGAGATTAGTTCAATTAGCTAAACAGCGAAAGGCAGATGGAATCATTTTTGCTTCTCCCAGTTTTTGCGATCCTGCTTTGTTAGATACCCCTATATGTCAGAAGTATTGCGATAAAGAAGGGATAAAGTTTATTAGTTTTCAATACAGTGAAAATGTTGGACAATTTAAAGTTATCAAAGAACAAGTAGGGGCATTTTCGGACTCAATTAAACTTTGGGAAGAAACAAGCACATAAAACATAATTATGACAAAAGAAGTTAAGAAAGATAAAAGCATGGTATTGCAAAAAGAGATGATTGCCAAACAATTTCATGAACTAACTACAGCCAAGGAGCAAGGAAAAAAAGTAGTTTACACCTTTGTACCAGGCAATTTATCGGAATTGATTCATGCCTTTGATATGATACCTGTTTATCCAGAAATCAACGCATTACAATCAGGAATGAGAAAAAAATCAGGTGGTTTTATCAAAGATGCCGAAAAAATAGGGTATTCGGAAGATATATGTACTTATGTAAAATGCGATGTGGGGATGCTTATCAATGGAAATATTGGACCCTTTGGTGAAAAAATACCTTCACCAGATTTGTTGCTTTTAAGTTATACCGGTTGTTTTACATTTATGAAATGGTTTGAAAATCTTGAAAGATTATATCCAGGCGTTCCTGTTGCAATGATACATACACCGTATCAGGAAGAAGGGCAAATCACCGCAGAAATGGTAGAATATATGGTTAAGCAGTTGAAAGATGACGTTATTCCAAAGATGGAGCAGGTTTCAGGAAAAAAATATGATGAAGAAAAACTGAAAACAATTTTATCGTATGCAAGAGAAACACAGGAATTAATCAATCAGATTTTTGAAACGCCTAAGAATATTCCATCTCCTATAGACGCTTACTTTGCCGGCGTTTATTACATTGGTCCTATAAACACTGGATTCAGAGGAACACCAGAAGCAGTAGAATACTACAAATTATTATTGGAAGAGATAAAAGAAAGGATACAATTAGGATTAGGTCCTGTAACACCAGAAGGAGAAATGACAGAAGAGAAATTTCGCCTGGTGGTAGAAGGTCCACCCAACTGGACAAGTTTCAGGGAATTTTGGAAATTATTTTATGAGATGGGAGCAGTGATTGTCGCTTCATCTTATACAAAAGTGGGGGGGCTTTATGATTTAGGTTTCAGGCACCGCCCAGAACAACCATTGGAAAGCTTGGCTGAGTATTGTATGAATTGTTATACCAACTTTAATTTACCACAAAGAATAACTATATTAAAAAAGTACATACAAGAATACAAAGCAGATGGATTTTTAGTGCATTCTATTAAGAGTTGTAATTCATTTTCTGCAGGGCAATTGGCCATGATGAGAAAACTTGAAAACGATTTGGGTGTGCCTGTTGGTTTTATTGAATCTGATTTGGTGGACCCCAGGTATTTTTCATACTCTAATATAAAAAACAGATTAGAATCATTTTTTCAAATGCTCACACAGAGAAAATTAGTGAGTCAATAATAAAAATAACCATATGAATTATTATTTGGGAATAGATTTAGGTTCTACTACTTCAAAAGCGGTAATAGTGAATCAAAATGAAGAAGTGGTAGGTCGTGGTATTACAAACACAAGAGCCAATTATGAAATAGCCGCTGAAATAGCTAAGCAACAGGCAATATACAACGCCCGGTTCACTCTTTTGAAAGAAAAACTAGGAAAGCATTCGCTAAAAAATAAAGAATATCAGAGATTTTTTAATGACCTGGAAAATATATTTCAATACTTACAATTTAAAGACAGGTTTGAAAAATTATCTGAAGATCTACGGGGTATAATTGAAACAAAATCTTCATCTGAAAATAATGAATTAAAACAAATTTTATCTCAGATACTGAAAGAATTGAGCAGCGAATTAAAAGAAAAATATTTACGCGAAAATCTGGGAAACAAAAATCAATTCTTTAGGGACATTGTAAGCGAAGGTTATAATGAGAAACTAGAAAAAAACGATAAGAAACATTTTGAATCATTGATGAATGCTTTTGATAAATGTATAAACCCTGTTGAAAATGAGATCGTAGAATATGACTTTCAAAAGTTGATTTCTGAAAGTTTACATTTATTGAAAAATCATTATTATGATTTATTGAATAGTGAATTGAAAGAAATAGCAACTGATTTTCGCTCTGAATTAGAGCTGCTGGCAGGAAATTACAGCAATATCAAGGATGATTTATTATCTCATATAGAAAATGTATCTAAAGCAGAAATACGCATTGCCAATATGGTAGGTACTGGTTATGGAAGAGCCTTGCTGCCTTTTCCTCAAGAATGTATTCGGTCTGAGATATTGTGTCATGCTTATGGAGCACACGCTATATTTCCTAACACCAAGACCGTTTTAGATATCGGCGGACAAGATACTAAGGCTATTCAAGTAGATCAATATGGAATGGTAACGAGTTTTCATATGAATGATAGATGTGCTGCAGGGTGTGGAAG
>DAHXOV010000213.1 GCA_027364695.1 bacterium | reverse complement strand
AAATATCTGTACCGCCATATCCTCCTGGTCTATCGCTAGAAAAATATAAAGTATTTCCATCTGCTGAAATACTGGGCTGCGAGTCCCAGTAAACGGGATGGTTGATATTGGGTACTTTTCTATAAGGTTTCCATTCTCCATCTATATTATCGCTGACATAGATGTCGCAATTGGCTTGTGCTCCACTTTCATCGCGCATCATTGCAAAAAATAAATGTTTATTATCCACTGTGATGCTACATCCGCCTTGATTATCATTGGTCATATTGAATGGTGGGGGCATTTCACTGCCTTTGTCAAAGGTTCCTGTACTATCACGAATAGCAATCATAAAAATTTCTTGTTCTTTATCTGTTTGATAAATCAAATCTTTAGGGTCCATAGGTTCTTTTCGGACGAAGTAACAATACTGATTGTCAGGAGACAGAGAGGCGAGGTATTCGTTGCGAGGTGTAGATATTTCTTTTACTACTATGGGATTAAAAGGAACGATTTTTTTCTTTAGTTCGTTTTCTTTTTTGACGTATTTAATCATTTCTTTTGCCTGATATATTTCTGCTTCAAAGTCTTTATCAAATTTTTTTTGGTCATCACTTTTAAAGTTCAGAAACAATTGGAGATATTTGATAGCAGAGTCATTTTTCATTTTTTCATAATCATCAAATCCAATGTAATAATATGGGTTAGAGTGAAAGTCGGGACAGTTGGCAATGACTTTATACAAATATGGAACCGCTGGAGTAAAGGCTTTGTTTTCTAATTTACAATGTACAATTATTTCCATCGCAATGGCAAAATTAGCTTCTGCAAAATCAGGTTCAAGTTGTAAGCATTCTCTAAGAAATTGGAGGCGTTCGGGTTTTTTATATTTTTTTTTATTGGTTCCTTTTTCATATAATTTAATGGCTTGTTTATTATCTATATCTTTACAAAATTTTGAAGTGCGTTCTGATTCATCTTCTTGAGAGAAAATCAGATGAGCAGAAAAAATAAAGAATATTAGAGAGATATTTTTAATCAGTGTCATACTTTATTTATTTAGCATTCAAAACTGAAGAGCAAAAATAGTCATATCATCTGAGTAATTCGTCATTTCTTAATTGTTGTATTTCTGTTTTCCTTTTTAAACTTTCTACTTCATATTGAAACTCTAGTTGTTGGATTGTTTTTAAATTGGTTGCATTTAGAAATTCTTCTTTTGGGTAGTTATATTTTTTATAGGATTCAAGTGAGAGACGAAAATCTATTTGTTGCAATGTAATGCTTTCTATGCTTGCTGATAATTCAGACATATTTTATTTTTATTATTGCAAATGTACCAAAAGAATAAAATATTTTATTGAAAATAATTATTTGATGTCTATTAAATTTTTTCGTATATTTGCCAATCATCTTAAAAATTAAGTTTATGAAAAAATTAAGTTTGTTATCTCTCATGCTTGCTTTGATCTTTTTAGGCTGCAAGAAAAAAGAGGGGGCGCAAGGACCTCAAGGACCTGCGGGACCAAGTTTATCTGGAACACTGGTGGGCTATGTAGATGTGTATGATAGTTATGGGACATTACAAAAATCAGATAGTGTAACAGTAAGCATTGTAGGAAAGTCTAACTTATCACTCACAGACAGTTCTGGCAGATTTAGCATGAGTAACTTAAGCACGGGTATTTATGAAGTAAATTTTTCTAAGCCTTCTTATCAATCCACAAAGATAGTATCTTTAAATTTTGTTGGTGGCGGCACACAATATATTACCAACAGAATTGGTATAACACAAGCGCCTGTATTTACTTTATCATCTATCAATTTTTCCAATACTTTTGGCACCATTACTTATACTTTAACAGCGAGTGCTTCTGATACAAAAGCAAGGAAATCTATCGTTTTTTTAAGCAAGAGTTACAATGTATCTAGTTCTAATTATATGGGAACACAAATAGCAAATATCACCGCAGGGGGCTCTAATGCCATAGGAACAATTTCCGCTACTAATCTTTATCAGATGGGTATCAACTCGGGAGATGCCGTATATGCTATTGCCTATCCAATTTCTAATGCCAACAATGCTTCCACCTATTACGATACCAATACGGGGAAAACTTTTTACAACAATCTGAATCTTTCTGGTGCCACCTCAGTAAGTAGTTTTACCGCACCATAAAGTGTTTTAATTTAATATCTAAATAAGTCTCTTCGGAACTTAAATGAAGGGCTTTTGTTTTTTGTAACAGAATGACAGATATTGAGCGAAATTTTTGCTTATGAACGCAATGATTTTAAATATAGGAAATGAACTGTTAATTGGACAAGTTATCAATACCAATGCATCTTATATTTCCAAACAATTAAATTCACATGGTATTCAAGTAAATAAAATAGAAGTCGTCGGTGATGATAAAAAAGAAATATTAAGTGCCTTAAATGAGGGACAAAATTTTGATTTGGTCATCATTACAGGAGGATTAGGCCCTACCAAAGATGATATTACCAAACATAGCTTGGCGGAATTTATGGATGATATTTTAACTGAAAATAAACTCGTCTTAAAAGATATTGAAGCACTCTTGAAAAAAAGAGGAAGACAAATGAATATATTAAATCAACAACAAGCATTGGTATTAAGCCAGTGCAGAGTGATTAGAAATTTTGTTGGCACTGCTCCTGGAATGATAATGAAAAAAAATAATACGTTTTATGTTTCTTTGCCTGGCGTTCCTTTTGAAATGAAACCAATGATGAAAGAAATAATCAATGTTCTTTCAAAAGAATACGTTTTGAATCGTATTTTACATAAGACATTATTGGTTTTTGGAATTCCTGAAAGTGAATTGGCACTGAAACTAGAAGAATGGGAAACCCAGTTACAGGACAGTGATATTCAACTGGCATATTTACCCAACAGAAATTTTATCCGTTTAAGATTAAGCGCCTACAATGCAAATGAAGATATTGAAAATAAAATAGCATTTTATACCCACCAGCTTAAATTGATATTAAACAAACATTTAATAGGAGAGGAAGTATTTGCTCAAAATGATGACAATCCTATTGCTGCATCTCTTGTAAATTTACTAAAAGAAAAAGGATTAACCATCTCATTTGCAGAAAGTTGTACAGGTGGCAGTATAGCCTCCATCATTACAAAAATACCCGGCGCATCGGATGTTTTCTTAGGGGGCATAGTGAGCTACGACAATGCAGTAAAGAAAAAAATGCTGAATGTCAGGGAACAGACATTGACTCAATATGGGGCTGTAAGTAAGGAATGTGTAGAAGAAATGGTAATGGGTCTTAAAAATCTGCTGAAAACAAACATTACGCTTTCTGTAAGTGGCATAGCAGGACCTACGGGTGGAACAGCAGATAAACCAGTAGGAACCGTTTGGATGAGCTTGTATTTTGATGATAAAATAGAAACAAAGTTATTTGAATTTGGGGAACACAGCAGAGAATATATTATAGACAGCGCTGTATTCAACGCTCTGGCATGGATATTGAAAAAACTCATTCATCTTTAAGAATATGCCCCAACTACTGTTGATAGATAATTATGATAGCTTTACTTATAATTTGGTGCATTTGATTGAAAAGGTTTTTGATGGAGAAATATTTGTAGCAAGAAACGATGAAATTGATTTGAACATGGTAGATGCTTATGACATCATCGTATTATCGCCTGGTCCTAAACTCCCCAAAGAGACAGGAGTAATGATGGATATGATTCATCATTATCATGCGCATAAACCATTCGTTGGAATATGTTTGGGGATGCAGGGTATTGCCGAATACTTTGGCAGCACATTATCAATGCTTCATTTCCCTGAGCATGGTCAGAGTAAAAAAATGAGAATTATCCGTTCATCAGAAGTATTTTCTTCTTGTCCTATTGAATTTAATGTTGGAAGGTATCATTCGTGGGGAGTACAATTGAATGAATTATCGTCTTCTCTTGTTCCATTAAGCGTGGATGACAATCAGTGGGTAATGAGTATGCAGCATGCTTATTACAAAATATATGGCTTACAATATCATCCTGAGTCCTTTCTTACTGAATATGGCGAAATAGTGATGAAAAATATATTGAATGCTGTTATCAAAAGCAATCTGTAGTATCTTACTTTCTTAGTACAAAATTTTGACCTAAATAAACTTTTCTGACCATTTCGTCATTGGCCAGTTCTTCCGCTGTACCCGATTTAATGACTTGTCCTGAATACAATAAATAGGCTCTATCCGTAATGCTCAATGTTTCATGCACATTGTGGTCGGTAATGAG
>DAHXOV010000210.1 GCA_027364695.1 bacterium | reverse complement strand
GTAATACTATGTTACTATCATTGGCAGATAATTTGCCATTCCAATTCAAGTAAGGAATTCTTCCTAATGCAATAATATCAAAAACTGTGTGGTTCATCAAAAAAGGACGCATTGTAAAAAGAAAAGAAAAATAGCGGGGATATTCATAGAGACTCATCTTAAAAATATCCTGTCCATTCAAAAGAATTTGTCCGCTCAATGGGTTCAGTAGACGTGCAATATTCTTGATTAAGCTTGTTTTGCCACAGCCATTGTTACCAAAAATGACATTTAATGTGGATGGACGAATCTCTATATTTATTGGTTGATCTAACAGAGGATTTTGATAACCAAAAAGTAAGTTATAAAATTTCAAAGACTTCACTATTTTCTTTCTAATTCATTAAGTTCTGCAATGGCTGGTTCAAAGTTGGTCTTATACTTCAAGCATTGTTTTAGATCTTCAATGGCATCTTTTATTTTTTTCATTTCTTTTTTAACGACAGCGCGTGCATAATACGCCTCTGCATATTCTGGATATTGTTCAATGGCTCGTGTAAAATACTCTATTGCCTGAGTGTTGTTTTTTCTAATAGCAAATTCAATAGCGCCTAAATTGTATAGAACATGGGGGGAGTGGGGATACCATTTTAATATCCTCTGATACCAGTATGCTGCACTATCTGCATGATTGGTTTGTTGAAAGAAAAATGCTTTATCATACAAAGCTACGCTATTGGTAGGGGTTATTCTCAAAGCATTATTATAGTATTGAATAGCCATAGAGTTATTCTTAGCTGCATAAATCACCCCCAGATCAATAAATGCATCTACCATCTGAGGATTTTGCTCTATGGCAGTTTGCAAACTTGAAATAGCTTTATTCGTATCGCCGCTTTCTTTATACACATTACCTTTGATGTAGTATGCTTTATCTAATGTTTCATCTATTTTTAATGCTTTGTTGATATATTCTATGGATTTCTCATATTGTTTGACCAAATAATATAATTCTGCTAGCTTCAAATATGCTTCAGTATTATTCGGAAATTTTTTAATCATTTCTTCTAATTTATCTTTTGAAAGTTTGGTTTTATTAGCAGCAAAATATATGTCTGCCAAGAGCAAATGATTTTTGGCATTATTGCTATCTATCTTTATGGCTCTTTTACAATCATAGATGGCCACATCTGTTTGTTTATGATTCATATAAATAAGTGCTCTCTGTCTATACAAAGAATCATCATCAGGGTTTTTCAATAATTCTTTGTTGATCTGATCTAATTCAGGGTTTTTCAATACTTTTTGTAAACTATCGTGTTGCTGAACTTCTTTTTCATTAAGCGCATTCCTTGGATCGCACTGAGTAAAAAAAATAATTATTAAAATCAAAAGTATTTGATTCAAATGACATTTTCTATTTCTCTTCATAGCATCAATTAAAAGTATGTAAAAGTATTTTGTTTTTTCGGCTTGCATAAACAATCATTATTTCTTTTTAAAAACTAAAGTAAGGGGAAGACCTGAAAAATCATACTTTTCACGCAATTTATTTTCCAAAAATCTTTTGTAAGACTCAGGAATATATTTCGGATGATTACAAAAAAACAAAAATACAGGTGCTTCCTCTGTTTGTACGACATATTTTATTTTGATAAACTTTCCTTTGATGGAGGGCGGTGGCGTACTATTCATGATTTCTTCAAAAAACTCGTTTAATTCATGTGTAGAAATATGAAATCGCTTTTTTTCATATACTTTGACAGCATATTCTATCAGTTTTATTAATCTGGTTTTATCTACTGTAGAAGTAAAAATAACAGGTACATCCCTAAAAGGAGCCATACGTGATTGGATGCTCTCTTCAAAGTCCCTTGTAATATTACTGTATTTTTCCTTTATCAAGTCCCATTTATTTACGGCAATCACCAAAGCTTTTTTGCTTTCTATAATATTTTGAAAAATATGTAAATCCTGTGCTTCTATGCCTTGTGTAGCATCTATCATTAAAATACACACATCGCTTTGCTCAATAGCACGAATGGTTCTAATGGTACTGTAAAATTCTATGTCTTCTTTGACCTTGCTTTTTCTCCTCAATCCAGCGGTATCTATGAGCCAACATTTTAGATTAAACTTATTGTAAAAAGTATGAATAGCCTCTCTTGTAGTACCGGGTATATGAGATACGATGTGTTTCTCTTCACCCAATAAAGCATTAATCAGTGACGATTTACCAACATTAGGTCTTCCTACAATTGTTACTTTTGGATAATCGTTTTCTAAATTTTCTTTTTCTGATGTATCTCTATATTTTACTTGTATAATGTTTTGAATAGCATCCAAAAGTTCGCCCGTACCGCTTCCACTAATGGCTGATATGGAATACATTTCTTCAAATCCTAATGTATAAAACTCATGTATATGGTGCAGCATTTCTGCATTATCCACTTTATTGATAACCAGTAATATATCTTTCTTATATTTTCTTGTTACTTTTGCTACCTCCTTATCCCATTCTGTAAGTCCCTCTTTAGCATCGGCTGTAAGTAGTACTACATTACTTTCTTCTATAGCCATTTGTATCTGATGGTGGATGTATTTTTCAAAAGCGTCTTCACTGTTTTTCATATATCCTCCTGTGTCTATCAAGGTAAATTTTACATTCCCCCATTCTACCATTCCATAATGTCTATCTCTGGTTATGCCTGGTGTTTCATCTACAATAGCATCATTTGTTTTGTTCAATCGATTAAACAGCG
>DAHXOV010000200.1 GCA_027364695.1 bacterium | reverse complement strand
AACGCCATCTGCACTTATCTCTTTTGCGATATGCACATGGTCATTGATGATGAGTATGGTATTGTATTTTTCACATTGTTTTTTAATTTCTATTGATAATTTTTCTATGGGTTTGATAGCTGCATTTTTCCATCTTATCTGCACCCACTGTATGCCTGCATCTAATGCTGATAATAGGTTGTATAATTGTTCGTTGTAAGTGTATCCGTCAGAAATGTATTGTAGCTTGGGTAGATGTTTCATGATATTGATGCTTGATGATAACCGAGTAATGTTTTTGTAGAAGATAAAAATTTTTCAGTATAAATTTTAGCTTGTATGGCAGCTTGTTCTAAATGTGCTCCTTGCGCGAGATATGAGATGAGGGAAGATGAATATACACATCCTGATCCGTGCTTGGGGTAAATATTAAATGATGTTTGTGCAGGTATTTTTATAGGATAATTTTGATTCTTTAGATATAAATAATCAATACCTGTTTCTGTTTTATTGTGTCCTCCTTTAATGATGACATTGGTGTATTGAGATAAATACAGTCCTGCTTCATTAATGTTGTCTTTTCCGGATAAGATGATGGATTCATCTATATTCGGTGTGATGCAGTAAATGTTTTTAATTAAATCTTTTACTTCGTATAGTGTTCGGGTATTAAAAATTTTATTTGAGGAAGAAGATTGTAGTATTGGATCCCATGTAATAATGGTGTTTTTGTGATGTAATAGATGTAAAATTTCACATAGCATTTCAGCATCTCTTACAATACCTATTTTGAAATGGTTAATATGATAATGTTTCATTAGGAATTGAATTTCTTTTTGTATGTTTTTCATATTTCGCCATCTTATGCTTTCAATTTTTTTTTCTGATTGCAATGTTAGAGCTGTGATGACAGCCATTCCATAAGTACCAGTAGATTCAAATGTTTTTATATCGGCTAAGCTACCTGCACCACCTGATGTGTCAAAGCCAGCAATGGATAAAATTATTGATTTTTGTGTTGTTCCCATTTTTCTATGAATTCTTGGAGAGCATTGAACGGATTTTTGTTTTGCCATATACATCCTCTTATTGCGATGCCTTTGAATCCTGTATTTAATACTTGACAGAAATTATTTTTTGTAATACCGCCTACGCCAATAATGGATATTCCTGAGTTGTTTTCAATAACACTGATTTCTTTTTTGAGTTCATTTATTTCTTTCTTTGGCAAGTAATTTATTTTTGAGATACTTGGAAATACAGGTCCATAAATTAAATAAGAGAAGTGATTGTGCTCTTCTTTTACATTCAAGGAATGTATAGAGGTAGTAACATTATATTGATGAAAAAAATGATGTTGAAGTATTGGTTTGTAATTAGAATAAACGTTTTCGGATAGATGGAATCCTTTAATTCCTAATGCAGCTAATTTTTGTATGGTGTTTTGTATTCTTTCTTCTAATGGCTCATTCGGATAGACAGTATTTAATTTAAATAGAGATTCATTGATATGTATGGAGATTTTTTCTTTTAGATATTGTTTGTTATCTGTGATATTTTCAATGGTTTGTTGTATTTTTTGTTCAAATAGATGTAATTGTAGTTTGGTTTTAATATGCAGTTTGTTTACCCAATGTATAGCTTTTTTCAATGTTGGATAATGTTCTTTTTTGATGGTATCGGGGGTCATCAAGATGAGCATAATTATTTTTTTATGAATATATTTCGTTTCCTTTGTTTTTGAATTCTTCTGCTTTCTTTTTAAGTTCTTCTTCGTAGTTTCTGATGTCTTGTGTAATTTGCATAGAACAGAATTTTGGTCCACACATGGAACAGAAGTGAGCTACCTTTGCACCTTCTGCGGGAAGTGTTTCATCGTGGAATGCTTTGGCTGTTTCAGGGTCTAATGAGAGGTTAAATTGATCTTCCCATCTGAATTCAAAACGGGCCTTACTAAGTGCATTATCCCTGTATTGTGCACCGGGGTGGCTTTTTGCGAGGTCAGCAGCGTGTGCGACGATCTTATAAGTAATTACCCCGTCTTTCACATCCTTTTTATTTGGC
>DAHXOV010000168.1 GCA_027364695.1 bacterium | reverse complement strand
GCTATGGGCTGCATAAGTTATACCAAATGATGGAAAAACAAATTAACCGGGGACAAGATGGCGCAGGCATTGCCGCGGTGAAACTAAACACCTTGCCCGGAATGAATTATATTGATCGCCTTCGTTCAGTTACACCCAAATCTACACAAGATATATTTCAACAGATATATCAATTGTTTTTAGAAGCATCAAGGCAATACCCAAATGAATATGCTAGTCCTGAATGGCAGAAAAACAATATACCCTTTCTTGGTGAAGTGATGATGGGGCATTTAAGGTATGGTACTTACGGAAAAAATACCATTCACGCCTGCCATCCATTTTACAGAAAAAATAATTGGAAAGCCAGAAATCTACTATTGGCGGGTAATTTTAATTTGACGAATGTAGATGAATTGTTCCAGCACTTGGTAGAATTGGGTCAATACCCCTCTGAAAGAAATGATACTGTAACAGCAATGGAAAAAATAGGACATTTTATAGACAAAGAAAATGACAGGATATTTAAAATATACAAGGATACAAATTTAGAAAACGATGCAATATCATTCAAAATACAAGAGGAAATGAACATCGCTTCTATACTATATGAAAGTTCAAAAAAATGGGATGGAGGGTATGCAATGGTAGGTATCATAGGGCATGGCGATGCTTTTGTGATGAGAGATCCCAATGGAATTCGCCCCGCATTTTATTACGCTGATAATGAAATTGTGGTAGCTGCCAGTGAAAAACCTGTCATTCAAAGCGTATTTAACGTACCCTATGAATTTGTAAAAGAAATTCAACCAGGCAATGCTTTAATTGTCAAAACCAATGGACAAGTGATGGAAGAAAATATTTTGCCTGCCGCTCACATAAAAGCATGCTCTTTTGAAAGAATATATTTTTCAAGGGGCAATGATGCAGATATTTATCAAGAGAGAAGAAATCTGGGGAAAAATTTATCATCTAAAATTTGGAACGCCATCAATAGAGATATTTTAAATAGTATTTTTTCTTATATCCCCAATACTGCAGAAATAGCTTTTGAAGGACTAATAGATGGTATTGAAGAATTATTAAACAAAGAGAAATTAAAACAGCTGGCACCGGCTAAAAGTGAAATAGACTATATCAATATCTTAAATATTCGTCCAAGAGTACATAAAATAATATGGAAAGATGTAAAGCAAAGAACATTTATTACAAATGATGAAAATAGAGACGCCATTGTAGATTTAGGATATGATATTACGTATAATCAGGTAAAATATTCAGATAATTTGGTAGTGCTGGATGATAGCATCGTAAGAGGAACTACATTGAGAAAAAACATATTAAGAACATTAGCAAAATTAAAGCCTAAAAAAATTATTATTGTTTCTTCTGCGCCGCAAATAAGATACCCCGATTGTTATGGAATAGATATGTCTGTACTTGCACATTTTGTAGCGTTTCAGGCATCCATTAAATTATTGAAAGAGAGAGGAAAAGAAAATTACATCATGGAAATATATGAACAGGCAAAAATAGAAATACAAAAACCAAAAGAACAGCAAACAAATATTGTAAAAAAAATATATGAACCATTTAGTACAGAAGAAATAGCTCAAAAAATAGCCCAAATTGTGAAGCCAACAGAATTACAATGTGAGCTGGAAATTATTTATCAAAGTATTGAGGGGCTGCATGCCGCTTGTCCCAATCATAGAGGTGATTGGTATTTTACAGGTGATTATCCTACGCATGGAGGAAATAAGGTGGCTAACCGTTCGTTCATTAATTTTATAGAAGGAAAGCATAGTAGATCTTATTGATATGATGATGATGTACGATGATATAAAGGAAAATTTGAAGGAAATAAAAAAACAAATACCTAGCCACATTACTCTTGTTGCAGTATCCAAGTCCCAGTCTGTTGATAAAATTAAAGCCGCTTATGATGCAGGATATATGGATTTTGGAGAAAATTATGTACAGGAAATGATAGAAAAGTATGAACACTTGCCCAAAGACATTCGCTGGCATTTTATAGGACATTTGCAATCTAATAAAGTAAAATATATTATTTCTTTTGTGCACATTATTCATGGAGTAGATAGTTTCAAATTGATACAGGAAATCAATCAACAAGCATTAAAGCACAATAGAGTTATTCATTGTCTGCTTCAAATACATATTGCAAAGGAAGAGACAAAATTTGGATTCAATGAAGATGACGCCTTCCAGATATTAAATTCAAATGAATTAAAAACAATGAAGAATATTAAAATTATTGGCTTGATGGGAATGGCTACAAATACAGACAACATAGAACTGGTTAAAACAGAATTCATAGGGTTAAAAAAATTTTTTGATAAAATAAAAGAGGATGTTCAAACCCCTTGTGTAAATATGAAAATTTTGAGTATGGGCATGAGTGATGATTATACAATAGCCATAGAATGTGGTAGTAATATGATAAGAATAGGTACGATGATTTTTGGAGAAAGAAAAAGAAGCATTAAACAATAATATGGCAGGTAATACTTTTGGAAAAATATTTCAGTTGCATACTTTTGGTGAAAGTCACGGAAAAGCCATCGGAGGCATTATTGATGGATGTCCTGCAGGATTACAAATAGATATGGAGTTTATTCAACACGAATTGAGTCGCAGAAAAACCAATCAAGGCGTATGGACATCTGAAAGAACAGAACCGGATGAAGTAATTTTTATTTCAGGAATATTGGATAATAAAACGTTGGGAACACCCATTGCTTTTTTGGTAGAAAATAAAAACCAACGCCCAGACGACTATGAAGAATTAAAAACTGTGTACCGCCCATCGCATGCAGATTATACTTATGATGAGAAATATGGCATTAGAGATTATCGAGGAGGAGGAAGAAGCTCTGCCCGAGAGACGATTGCAAGAGTTATAGGTGGAGCAATAGCAAAACTTTTGTTGAAAACACTCAATGTCCAAATAGTTGCATTCGTGTCTAAAATTAAAGATATTAAAATAGCATACGACATTAATAATATAGACACAATTGAAATAGAAAAGAATCCATTCAGATGTCCTAATAACAATGAAAATAAAAAAATAGACTTACTTATAGAAGAAACAAAAAAAGAAGGGAATACATTAGGCGGAGTCATCACTTGTATGATTAAAAATGTATCTACAGGATGGGGAGAGCCAGTATTTGACAAACTGAATGCAGAACTTGCAAAGGCAATGATGAGCATTCATGCTGTAAAGGGTATTGAATTTGGAGCAGGTTTTGCAATCACTGAAAAATATGGAAGTGAAGTGAATGATGAAATGTACATAGAAAACAGTACAGTGAGATTTAAATCCAATAACAGTGGCGGAATACAAGGTGGAATAAGCAATGGCAATGATATTTTATTCAATATAGCATTCAAACCTGTTTCTTCCATTAAAAGAGAACAACATACCATAAATAGTCATGGTGAAAATCTGAATATAAAAATAAAAGGCAGACACGATGTAATAGTATTGCCTCGTGCAGTGCCTATTGTAGAAAGCATGACTGCACTTGTATTAGCAGACGCATATTTATTAAACAAACTTTCCCGTTTATGAAAAACAAATTGATTTTTTTTTATCTGTTATCATTTGTTGAAGGGGGGA
Source organism: bacterium (assembly GCA_027364695.1). GTDB lineage: Bacteria > Bacteroidota > Bacteroidia > B-17B0 > Aurantibacillaceae > BPGX01. Next base: position 706 of record DAHXOV010000168.1, on the reverse strand, counting down.
TGATGTTAACGACAGAATTAGCATCCACGAGAAAAATTTCTGTCTTTTTTGGCAGCAGCTTATATGTATGGTTGATAGTGTTGTGCATCACCATGACAGGCCTTGCTGTGGGCTATTATTGGGCAAATAACATGATAGAGAAAAAAGATACAACAGATGCAAACTATCACCAAAAAAAATTATCTCTGATGTTTCTTATTTTATCATTCTCACTTTTGTTATGGAAGTATAACGGTGATATAGCACTTACTTTGATTCAAATGGAGTGGAGTTTGGTAAGTGCAGTAGTATTAGACGCATTGATACTATTGTTTGCGCCTATGTTGGCATACGGAGCCATTACTACATTATTGTTTTTTTTATCACAGAAAGTAAATTCAAACCAACCTGTATATGGAAAAATCCTTGCATTATCTACTTTTGGCAGTGTGTTGTTTGCAGTCATCTCTGTTTTAATATTATTTCCATATGTAGGCATTCAGAATACCCTTTTTATTTTAAGTATATTAGCATTGACCCTTGCATTTGTGTGCTATAAAATCAATTGGTTATTCGGTTTAATGATGATGTTATTATTACTTATCCCGGAGAAAAAAATAAGAGGTAAAGTGCTTTATCAAAATGATGGAGCGTTTTCTTCTGTAATGGTAATAGATGATAATTATACTCGATATTTAATGGTGAATTATATTATACAGTCATATAT
>DAHXOV010000158.1 GCA_027364695.1 bacterium | reverse complement strand
GTATATGAGTATTTTCAATCCGTCGTATGGTAGCTTGGATAAATATGCAGATTATAGTAGGTGGAAAAACAACTTTAATATTTCATGGATAACATTGGGTTTGTACTTTCACTGGTATTTCATTAAAGTTCAAAAAGATTTTGCAGAATAATGTTTTTAAGACGTTTTTCATACAGTATTGTTACAAGAGGTATTGTAGCAATCATTAATCTGATTGTTTTAATTATTTCATCCAGGTACTTGGGTGTGGAGACGAGAGGGGAAATTAGTTTGTTGATATTAAACATTGCTAATGTTCAGATGATAAGTGAAGTTTTTACGGGTTATGCTTTAGTGCATTTTATTCCAAGGTTTTCATTAAAAAAAATAATGTTGTATGGTTTGTTGTGGGTGCTTGCTGTTGTTGTACTGGGAAGCGGAGTGTTGTATTATTTGGGTTACTTGATTCAGGGCTATGAGAAAGAGTTTTTGTTGGGATGTTTGATGGTTCTTTTGAATACATTTTGCATGGTAATTGTATTGGGAAAAGAGAACATTCGTTTGTATAATTGGTTGAGTGTCTTGCAGCCATTGATACTGTTATTGGTGTTGAGTTTTAATATATTTGTTGAAAAAAGAGTGGTGTTATCTTCTTATTTTGATGCGCTGTTTTATTCTTTTGGTATAACATTATTTATCAATATTTTTACTATATGGCAGTATCTGAAGAAAGATGAAAAAAGTGCATTTGGCTTGAGTAATATATTATCTAATGGTTTTTTGTCGCAGTGGAGTAATTGGATGCACTTACTTTCTAATCGCTTTAGTTATTATGTATTGTCGGGGGTTGGATTGAACTGGTTGGGTATATATTCTACTGCCACTTCCTTGATAGAGAGTGTATTTGTGGTATATGGCGGGATTTCTACAGTGGTGTTGTCTTATGTATCTAATGAGGATGATGAGAATAGAGCAAAAGAGATGTCTGTGCACTCTGCTATGGGTAGTTTTGTAGTTACTTTAATGGCACTGATTGTTTTACTGGTCATACCTGAAAGCTGGATAGTATGGATATTGGGTGAGGGTTTTAAGGGGATTAAAATGCCTATGATGATATTATCTTTTGGGGTATTGATGATTTCCTATTCTGCTATTTTTTCGCATTACTTTAGTGGTACAGGAGTATTAAAATACAATGCAGTGAGCAACACGGTGGCTTGTTTATTTACGATATTGTTTAGCCATTTGTTTATACAAAAATGGGATTTAGGTGGAGCAGCATTGGTGGCGGGTTTAAGTTATGCAATAGAGGCGGTACTGGTAAGTTATTTTTTTGCCCGGCACAGTGATTTGAAGATAAAAAAGATGTGGAGATGGGATTCTTTTTATAAAATAAGAGGAATAATGAGTAAAATTTTTATCTGAATTATCGTATAATGGTAGAAAAATATGTCATGAGGATATTTTTTTATGCTTCTTTTAATTTTTTGCTTATGTTTTTGTATTTTGAGTACATTGTTTGATTACCTACTTGCGCATAGGAATTTGCAATGCTTAATAAAAGTTTTTCAATGATATCGGCATTGCTGCATGGAGTATAGAAGGTGTCTTTTTCTGGTATATTCATTTGGTGGAGAAAGTCCTTGATGTCTTCTTTTTGTAAGAGAGTTCCTTTGCTGAAAGGATTGATGTAAAATAAAATGGCACTTTGTAGGGATTCGGATTTAGCATCGTATAAGTTAAGATTGTTATTGATGTATGTAAGTATCAGGTATTCTGGTATATTAATGGCAAATACAGGAATATGAAGTTCTTGAGCAATCAAAAGATAAAGTATGCCTAATGTGATATTATTGCCTTTTTTGTTTTCTAAAACATAATGCAGGTAATTGTTTTGTACAGAGTAGTAATTGGCTATATTGGGAGCAAACTGATGTACCTCATAGAGGATATTGTTAATAATCATAACTTCTTCAAGGGCAGTGAGGTCTTCGGCAAACTCTATCCATATATCCTTTTTAATGGGGTCTATTTTTTTTTGAAGATATTCTTTTGTTATTTCTGGATATTGAAAATGATTGATTAACCATACTGCGTGCAAAAGATCTTCTTGTTGGTGATATTTCCATTGGGCTAATTGTTTTGTAAGCTCATTGAATTTAATATCATCGATAATTTCTTCTAGTCTCTGCATGAGCCATCTGTTCATTGTATCGCTCCATACTTGTTCTAAATAAGGGAGTGCCACTGGGCCTAGGATGAGTAATTGATTTTTGACTTCTGAAAATACAGTTTCATCCGGATCATCTATCAGTTGAATAAGTGTGTGGATTTTTTTAGAGATGTTTTTTTCGTTGAGGCGCATAATTGATGCCCTCAAAGATAAAGCATAAATGAATGGACGCTAAGGATGGATGAGGTTTTTTACTAACAAACTTATGTTAGTTTTTCCAGGCAGGTAATGATTAAGTTTTCTACACTCTGATGATAATCTTTTGTGAATTGTCGTATGATTCTATTGGCAATTATGACACATGCGGTTATACAGTGATGCTCCAGCGCTTTTCCTAAGCCATATAGAGCAGATGTTTCCATTTCAAAATTAGTGCTTTTTAACCCATTGAATTCAAAGGAGGTAAGATCTTCGTTTAGATGAGGGAGAGCGGCTTTCAGCCGTAGTTGTCTGCCCTGAGGTCCATAAAAGCCAGGAGCTGTAGCAGTGATGCCAAGGTGTATATTTTTGATGTCTTTGAATTTATGTAGCAAATGGTCAGAAGCGCTGACACAATATGGATAAGGCAGTGTATCGAGCCATCCTGAGTGTTGGATAAATGCCTGACTGATATCGTGATCAAATATAGGTTTTGATATATTGTAAAAATTGAGTAATCCATCTAATCCGAGTCCGTGTGAACTGATGACTATATCATTTACATTGATGTATGGTTGAAGCGCACCGCTGGTGCCTAAGCGAATGATGTTGAGTGATCGTTTTTTTTCTTTGATGGTGCGAGACAGGGGATTTATATTGACAGCAGCATCCAGTTCGGTGAGAACAATATCTATATTATCTGTACCGATTCCTGTGGATAAAGCGGTGATTCTTTTGTTGTTAAAGTATCCTGTATGTGCTACAAACTCTCTGTGCTCGGAAGTATGTTCAATTTTTGAGAAGTATTTGCTAATGGCGGCTACTCTATTTTGGTCTCCTACTACGATGACGGTATCTGCAATTTCATCATTATTTAAGTTGATATGATATAAGCGATGATGATCTGATAATATAAGTTCTGATTCTTCAAATGGCTCCATAAAGACAGTGTGTTTACTTATTGGGTTGGTAAGATAATGAATTTTTTACTTGATCTATCATGAAATGATGGTTGTTGATATCATTCATCAAGAGATAATGATTGGTGAGATACGTTAGTATAACTTGACAAGATAAGATTGATGTGGTTTTATTTCTACTTCTTTTTGTATGGTGTAAATGCTGGAACGCATTGATTTTGCTCTCCAAACTATGAGGTACTTTCCAGGTAATAAATAGAAAGTTTGTTGTGTTTCCTGGGAGAGATTGGAGATATATTCTAGAGGATTATTTTCTTTTTGTAAAAAAATGCTTCCGTTCCCTGATTCAAGAGATTGTATTTTTAATTCTCCCGCAGACGATATAGATACGGTTTGTGTTTTTGTGGGAATAATGTCTATATTAGTTTGTATGCGGGGCAAAGTGAGCACAGTAAGTTCATAATTATCTACTATGTATTTCTCTGAGGTATTGAAATTTTGGACATTGAGGATGTGTTTGTTTTTTTTACTTCTTATGACGGCTCTTGTTTTTTCATTAAAATTAAAATTGCCTTTTTCTCTTTGAATGAGAAGAGAGCCTTGTGGGGCGTTGATGGGGATAATGTTGTGCGTGCCCTCGTTACACGTAATAAGGCTGCTTTCTGCAGGTGGAATAGTGTGAGCAATGACCTTGTAGGTGATATGATATGGAATGATGAGCGTGTCAGGATGATTGATTTCGTTCAAAGCATGTATGTAGTTGTAAAGATAAGCATTTTTTTTTGCGTCATAAAATGTTACATTAACATTGGTTTCTAATGGTCTTCCTGCTATGTCTAATAAATTTACTTGGGTGGTGGTTTTATTCAGTTTCTGCTGAGTGAGTATGGAGGAGATATTGGTAAATAGTTCTTTTTGTGAAGCATCATAGTAGTGTCCTACACAGTTGAATGTTTGTGATTGTTGAAAGCTTAACCCTATTCCGATGATGAATGGTTTGAAGATGATACCTTGGCTTTCAAGAAATTGTTTTGCTTTACATGGATCACCATTGCATTCTTCTATTCCATCGGTG
>DAHXOV010000156.1 GCA_027364695.1 bacterium | reverse complement strand
AACCACCGAGAATGCCCCTGTACTTGGCTCTGTAAGCATGGTACCATTAGATGCTATACAAACTAATCCCTTTCAACCACGCACCGAATTTGAAGCAATAGCTCTCAACGAACTTGCCCAATCTATCAAAGAAAACGGAATCATCCAACCCATTACTGCTAGAAAATTAGGCTACGATAAATATCAAATTATTTCTGGTGAAAGAAGATACAGAGCCGCACAAATAGCAGGATTAAAAGAAATCCCTGCTTATATCCGTGTAGCCAATGATCAACAAATGCTTGAAATGGCATTGATAGAAAATATACAAAGAGAAGACCTCAATCCTATAGATATAGCGCTATCCTACCAACGCCTCATAGAAGAATGCAAGCTCACACAGGAAGAAATGAGCAAACGAGTTGGCAAACAAAGAAGCACAGTAGCTAATTATCTTCGCCTGCTCAAACTACCTGCCCCTATCCAAAAAGCATTAAAAAATGATGACCTATCTATGGGACACGCTCGTGCCCTCATCAACATAGAAAATGAAGACAAACAACTTGCCCTCTTCGCACTTATCCTTGAACAAGATCTTTCTGTCAGAGAAGTAGAAGAACTTGCAAAAGGGGCTAAATCAAACTACCAACCAAAAGTGAAAAGAAGTACCACCCCGCTCTCCATAGAAGAAAAACTTATGTTGGGACAGCTAAAAGAGAGATTCGACCGATTCATAGAATTTAAAAAAAACTCAAAAGGCGGTGGAAAAATTATCCTCAACTTTCATAACGAAGATGATCGCACTATCATCCTAAAAAAATTAGGAATTGATTAAATTTCATATTCAATAATAAAATATATCAAGCAAAATGTATTTTCAAAAATAAAGTTTAATTTTTTTTGTTTTATCTTATATTTTCAAAAATTTCAGTACTTAAAAAATCATTGTAAAACAATCTGTTTTCAAAAATAAAATAATACCCTCAGCAAAGGATATATCTACCTATTTTTGGGTATCACATACACGCCAATATTTTTCTTATCTTCGCCCATTACAAAGCATGCCAGACGATGTATTTAAACAAAATACAACAAAACAAAAAAGCCATCATAACAGATATTAAAGATTCTAATGTCAAAAATAATCTGAGTCGTCTTGGAATATTTGTAGGCAATGAAATATATGTATCCAAAATAGCCCCTTTTGGGTCTCCCATATCTCTCAAAATCAAGGATTTTGAAATCGCTATACGAAAGGATGTAGCCAAACTAATAGAGGTAGAACTCATCTAATCCATGCCCTGCATGTCTGTCAGAAAAAAGTATTTATTAGTAGGTCCGCCGAATTCAGGAAAAACAACATTGTTCAATAATCTTACAGGCTTACAACAGCGAACTGCCAATTATGCAGGTGTTACAGTAGAAAGAACCATCGGGCATTTTACTCATCTAAGTACTCTGATAGAACTTGTTGACCTTCCAGGAACTTATTCTTTGTACTTTGATACATTAGATGAGCAACTATCTATCAATGAAATGATAAATACTTCATACGACGGAATTTTACTCGTTGTAAATGCTGACCAATTAGAAAAAAATTTGTTACTCATATTGCAAATATTAGAATTAAAAAAGCCCACTCTATTGGTTCTAAACATGATAGATGAGGTGCAAAAAAGTAAACTATCTATCCATACACAAACCCTTTCAGAACTGTTGAACGTTGATATAGTATGCACTAACGCTCGCTCACAACAAGGTATAGACGAACTAAAAGACAAATTATTCCATCTAAAAACTCCACATGCTATATTTCACGATATTGACTTCATCCAAAATATAAATCAACACTTAGGCGCTGCTTCCAATAGCATTCATAGCTATGAAGATTGGGTCCGCTTTTATGTCCACCATACACCATCTCATCCTATTGTAGAATCAGATTTAAAATATAAAAATTCAATTAGCCATTATATTATTTCAAAAGTTCTCAAAAAAAGTTTTATTTCTTCAAAAAATCAGGAATTATTGGATAAATATCTCACTCACAAAATCTTCGGATTTGCATTTTTAATACTCATCTTACTGTTTGTATTTCAATTGGTGTTCTTCATTGCAGAATATCCTATGCAATGGATAGAATGGACAATGACCAATGCCAGCAAATGGCTACAATCTTTTTTACCTAATACAGAGTGGGCAAGTTTAGTCATCAATGGTATTATTCCTGGAAT
>DAHXOV010000149.1 GCA_027364695.1 bacterium | reverse complement strand
GGTACAACTGGATAAATTACGCTTTATTTGTTTGTTTTTTTCCTTTATTGGTTGCTGGCCCCATTGAGCGGGCGACACATTTGTTGCCACAGATAGAAAAGCCAAGGAGTTTTGAATATTCAAGAGCAGTAGATGGATTAAGACAAATACTTTGGGGGTTTTTTAAAAAACTGGTCATTGCAGATAATTGTGCCATTTATGCGAATCAAATTTTTAATACTAACACAGAGCAAAGTGGGAGCAATCTTGTATTAGGAGCGATTTTTTTTACATTTCAAATATATGGAGATTTTTCGGGTTATTCTGATATTGCTTTGGGTAGTGCGCGATTGTTGGGAATTGAATTGTTGAAAAACTTTAATTTTCCATATTTTTCAAGAGATATTGCTGAGTTTTGGCGCAGATGGCATATTTCTCTCTCGTCCTGGTTTAAAGATTATTTGTATATTCCGCTTGGCGGCAGTAAAGGTGGAGATGGGATGAGGATACGCAATACGTTTATTATTTTTTTGGTAAGCGGATTTTGGCATGGAGCCAATTGGACTTTTATTATGTGGGGTGCTATAAATGCCTTATTTATATTGCCTTCCATTATTATGAAGACCAACAGAAATAACATAGAAATTGCAGCAAAAGGAAAAATTTTCCCTACTTTTCGAGAGGGTTTACAAATCAGTACGACCTTTATTTTAGTACTCTTTTGTTGGATTTTTTTTCGGGCAGAATCGCTTACGGATGCGTTCAAATATATCAGCGGAATATTTGATATTTCTCTGTTTTCAATACCAACATTTGAGGAAAAAGGAAAAGCGTTCACTACTTTGATGCTTGTTGTAATGTTTATGATCATCGAATGGTTGGGAAGAGAAAATAATTACGCCATAGAAAAAATTGGTTCAAAGTGGTCAAGATCTTTCAGGTGGGCTTTTTATGCGTGTTTACTTTCTATTTTAGGAATGTTTATACAGACCAAAGAATCCCCTTTTATCTATTTTCAATTTTAGGCTTAATATGAAGAAACTTATTTTAAATATCATTTCATTCATGCTGTTTTTTTTTATCTTTTATATATGTTTTCTTTTTATTTGGGGTAATTATGCGCCATCTGTATGGAAACCAAATTTAAAGTATAGAATAGGTTCTTATGGGCACATGCATACACGGCTTCGGGAAATAAAAAATATAAGCAATGTAGATATATTATTTTTAGGATCTTCACATGCATACAGAGGGTTTGATACAAGGATATATAAAAACATTGGTTTGAAAGCCTTTAATTTAGGATCCAGCGGACAGACACCAATACAAACACAACTGCTCTTGCGTAGGTATTTAAATAAATTAAATCCAAGACTGATAATATACGAAGTATATCCTGAAACTTTTACGATTGATGGCGTAGAATCATCACTTGATATGATAGCTAACGATAAAAACGATTGGTATTCGCTTGAAATGGCAATGAAAATTAATAACATCATCACCTATAATGCTTTTTTATATGGCTTGTTAAGAGATTGGTTTAATTTAAATCAATTCTTTCATGAACCAATCAAAAAAGAGAAGGATACCTATATTTCAGGGGGGTTCGTTGAGAGAGAAGTAGACTATTTTAAATCAAAAACTTTTGATAAAAAAGAAATTCAAATCAACGCACAACAACTTACCGCTTTCTCAGAAGTAATAGCCTATTTGAAAAATAAAAATATCAGAGTTATTCTTGTTTATGCACCTATTCCGCCCTCTGTCTATAATCAATACCTGAATAATTATTATTTTGATAGTATGATGAGGCAATATTCAGAGTATTATAACTTTAATGAAATTGTTCATCTCAATGATTCTCTGCATTTTTATGACTCGCATCATTTGAATCAAAGCGGCGTAAGAATTTTTAATACAAAACTTATAGAAGTCTTATTTAAATAAAGGACAAATATCTATCTTAAAAAAGAGGAGCAGTTGATTCCTGAAATTGTGGACAAATATTACTCTAAAACAAACATTACACTTAAACCTATTATCGTAAATTCAAAAAAACAGAAAACATTATTCAGCTAGTCATTTACTAATAATTGATTCTTATTTTCCATTACTGCAAAATTTTATTTATGTTTTCCGCGAAATAATTATTATGAAATATTTATACTTCAGTGATTTAATACATAAAAACAAGCCTGCTCATTTGGTGATAAAGAAACATTCTATCGTATTTAAAAAATATAAAAAATTTTTTATCAAAAAAACGTTTTTGTTTGTTTGTTATACTTTTGTTCAATGTATGGGATTATTTAATGGTGGAGCATTATATGGTCAGAATAAGTACAAAGTTTTGTATGGTAAGGTAATAGACACAGAGAAAGAAGATGTGCCAGGCGCTATTATCTTGATAGACAAAAAATATAATGCTGTGTCTGATTTTGAGGGAAGGTATTATATTCAATTGCCACAAGAAGAAAGCACAGGAAGGCACGATATAGAATCTTCTTATATAGGTTATCTTACTTATACCACTACTGTTGAATGGATAAATAATCAGGATAGCATTGTGTTGAACATAGAATTAAATAAAGATAAAACCATGCTGGAAGAAGTCGTTGTATCGGCAGGCAAGTATGAACAAAAAATCACAGATATTACGGTGAGTATGGATGTGCTTAAACCATCCTTGATTGAAAATAAAAATATCACTCAACTGGATCAAATAATGAATCAGGTGCCAGGGGTAAATGTTTATGATAGTCAAGTGAGTATTCGCGGAGGAAGTGGATTTTCTTATGGAGCAGGTTCAAGGGTATTGATGTTGGTAGATGAAATGCCAATGATTAGTGCAGATGCAAATGATATAAAGTGGAATTATTTGCCATTGGAAACCACTGAACAGGTAGAAGTAATTAAGGGGGCCTCTTCTGCGCTTTATGGATCATCTGCATTAAATGGCGTAATCAATCTTAGGACAATGTATGCCAGGTCTAAGCCATATACAAATGTTACAATATTTTCAGGCACTTATGACGCGCCGAGAAATTTATCTTATAAATGGTGGAAAGGCACCTCGCAATGGCAGAGAGGCGTTAATTTTGCTCATGGTGAAAAAATAGGCAATTGGGATGTAGTAATAGGAGGACATGTTTTTTCTGATGATGGATACAGATATTTAGAAACAGAGGACAGAGGAAGATTGAATACCAACATAAGATACAATTTCAAGAAATTACCAGGATTATCTGCAGGTGTCAATACATACATGATGAATACAAAAGGAGGCTTGTTTTTCTTATGGCAAAATGCAGATAGTGTTTATATCCCACAAGGAAGAAACGTTCAAAGATACAGCAACAATAGATTGAATATAGATCCATTTATCAATTACAATTTTGGTTCCAATAAAATAAGCGCAAGAGGAAGATATTTTTTAACGCAAAACAGAAATGATAAAAATCAAGAAGCAACCGCAGAGTTATATTATGGCGAACTTCAATACCAAAAAAGATGGAAAAATTATTCATTGGTAGCTGGCGCTGTCTTGATGTATCAACAGGTTTATTCGGATTCTTTATATGGCAGGCATACAGGGAAGAATATAGCAGGCTATGCTCAGTGGGAGGCTAAGTTTTTTGATAAGTTAAATGTCTCAGTAGGCTTAAGAGGAGAGTTTTTTAGAATAGATACAGCCTATACCAGGGGATACATCAATGATAGAATCAAAGATTTGCCATTTCAGCCAGTGGTTCGCTTTGGGGTGAATTATCAATTGTTCAAATATACTTTCATCAGAGCTTCTTATGGACAAGGATACAGATTCCCAAGCATTGCAGAAAAATATGTGAGTACCAATGTGAGTAGTCTGAATATCTTTCCTAATCCAAAATTACAACCAGAAAGAGGATATAGTGCGGAGTTAGGAATGAAGCAAGCCTTGAAGTTATTCAATTGGAAAGCTTATGCAGACCTCTCTGTATTTTATATGGAGTATAGAAACATGGTAGAGTTTGTTTTTAATATCTATGCCCCCAATGGACCTACAGGATTTTGGCTCAATGACCTCCCATACGCAGGCTTTATGTCGCAAAATATTGGGAATGCACTCATAAAAGGAGCAGAAAGCAGTTTGATGGGCACTGGCAATATAGGACCAGTGAAGCTTACTTTGTTTTCAGGATATACATATATAGAACCTCTTATATTAGGATTTGATCCAAAAAGAGACACATTAGGACTACAAGGTGTAAAAACACTGAAATACAGGAACAGGCATTTATTTAAAAATGATATACAACTGGATTGGAAATTTATATCTGTAGGATGGAGCAATAGATATCAAAGTTTTATGGAAAATATAGACAGAAGATATGTAGAAAGTATTTTCAAAGAGTACGGTTTTGATTTACCCATATTTTATATTTTACCTGGCTTGAAAGAATACAGGAAAAAAGAAATGGCAAATGGAAAAAAAGGAAATTGGATACACGATGCTCGCATAGGATTCCAAATAAATAAGACATTGAGAGTGTCTTATGTTGTAAATAACGTATTGAACGAAGAATATTCTTCTCGGCCTGGAGACGTGCGTCCACCCCGCCAGCACTTTATACAAATACAAGTGAAAATTTAATTGAATTGAATAATACGATGAAGGCATAGTTTTTTTGTAGAAGAATTTTCTGATTCTGTTATTTTCAAAAAAACAATGAGAACTCAATTCCACTGTTTTTCAAAAAAGAAAAATAACCATTGCATTAACTTTTACCATTTGCTTTATAGTGCTTTTCAAAAAACTGTTTATATAGTTCAATGGCTTTTGCTTGGATGAGTGTTTTGTAATTTTCATCTGATATTAGGTAAAATTCAAAAACATCTTTTGGAAAATTATTGAAAGTTTCTTCATCGTTCGTAAAAAGGTTATAGTATTGTTTTGCTTTCTCTATGTTGCCAAAAGATTTGACCATCACAGTTTGTTTAGATGGAGCGAATAAGATAGAAGTAATTGAAAATTGTTCATTAGAGTAATAGCTTTGATTAAACGCATCTATTTTATTTTTAATGATATTGATGACTTTTGGATCATCAGGAGAAATAACAATGAAGTAATGCATCGCATTGGGTTCAAAAGTAAAACTTACCGAAGCAGACGCTTCTGGTTGGGAAACAGTATCTAATTTTTGAGTTCTGATTTTATTGATGGACAAAATAATCTCATTGGCTTTATCTTTGAGTTCTGATTTTGGATACAGAGCAATGTACTTTTTTAGATTCATTTCCAAACTGTCTAAACCTTTTAATTTTCCACCACATACCGCCTTAAAAAATTCAACTTTTTGTAACAGTTTATCGCTTAATCCTGCATTGATCATTTTCTGAGATGATTGATAACATTGTTGAAAATCATTATAAATATAGGCATTATAAATACTTTCATATAGCTGCTCTGTCTGATTAATTTGATTTTCTTTGTTGGAGATATAATTCGGATTCTTAATCAGTTGAGCATATTC
>DAHXOV010000116.1 GCA_027364695.1 bacterium | reverse complement strand
ACTCATTAGTATTGAAAATGGGGTAGAGGGATGGGTAAATAAAAGTGATGTTGAAATTATTTAATCTTATCTGACTAACACAAAAAAATATTAAAAATATTATTAACTAGCATCTTTTTCCCTCTTTGAAAAGCCTGTATTAAAAACTAAATTATTTGTAAAAAATATCTATAATAATCTTATGAATATTGCAAGTATTCACGACACCAATTCATTTAAAAATAAATCAAGTTCTTCTTTTTTATTTAAATACGAAAATGAAAACCTAAAGCTCTGTTTTATCTCTTTATCTGAAAGACCCATTGATTTTAACACATGCGATGGCTTACCGGTCCCATCAGAACAAGCAGAACCATGAGAGTAACAGAACTTTTTCATTAAACGAACAAAAACATCATAATAATTTTCGCTTATCATAATGTTAGAAGTATTAGAAATTCTATTCGCTTTTTGCCCGTGTATTTTTGCCTTACATTTCTGAATCAACTGTGTTTCAAAATAATCTCTTAATTCTCTATTATGATTAATATATCTTTTTATATCCAAATAAGCCCATTCTAATGCTGTAGAAAGAGCCGCTATCAATGGAAGTGGAAGAGTGCCAGATCGGATCTCTTGTTGTTTTCCTCCATGTATCAGTGGATGTAAAAACACTTTTCTGCCAAAATTTTTTATTACCAGAAAACCGATACCTTTACAAGCATGAAATTTATGAGCACTGCCGCAAAATATATCGGCATATATAGAGTGCGTTTCTTGCTTAGCAAACAATTGAGTAGTATCAGAAAAAAACAAGACTCTTTTCTTTTGACATATTTTGTAAATATCTTCAATAGGATGCAATATCCCTGTTTCGTTATTCGCTGCCATTAAACAAACCATCAGCGTTCGCTCATGGATGCTTTCCTCAAGTTTGTCTAATTCAATATTGCCATTCTCATCTACCTCCAGTAATGTTATTTCCGCACCATGATAGATGTGTAAATATTGCAATGTCTCTAACACAGCCGAATGTTCTGTTTGGCACGATATAATGTGATTTTTTTCTTGAAACGCATATTGAAAAAAAATACCTTTTATAGCTGTATTGATAGATTCACTGGCGCCACTCGTAAAAAATAATTCGTGTTCAAAAACGCCTAATGTCTCCGCAATTTTTTTAAGATGCTGTTGATACAAAGTTCTACAAATGATGCCTAATGGATGTGATTTAGACGATGGATTCGCATAGTAGATCTGCTGATATTCCAATAAAGTATCTAATACCTCTTTTCTTAATGGAGTGGTGGCATTATTATCAAAGTAAGGAAATTCAGGGAATTTCATTGATTGTAAAATTATTTTTCTGTTTTCTGCTTTTCAATTTTTTTGGCTATTTCTTCTATTGCCACAGGATAATATTCGTATTCTAACTGATGTATCTTTTGCGACAATGTTTCTATTGTATCTTGTTCGTCTATCTGACATTTGACTTGCAATATCATCTCGCCCGCGTCATACTCTTCATTCACATAATGAATGGTAATTCCACTTTCTTTCTCTTGCTTGGATAATACGGCTTTATATACCTGTTCTCCATAAAACCCTTTACCCCCATATTT
>DAHXOV010000114.1 GCA_027364695.1 bacterium | reverse complement strand
CGGTAGGAATGGCTGCCCCTCCGTTACCGGTTTTAAATATAGCATGTTCGTTGAGCCACTTGTTGTATTCTTCTAATGCATAGCTAAAAGAAGCATATTTCAAATCACCTGATGGGTAAACTCTTGGTTCTGCATACCATGCCCATCTTCTGAATAAATTATCGCCTCCTTCTTCTTTTTCTACTTCTATTTTGTTTTTGTTTTTTTGTTTTTTTTGTTGGTGATTTGCTTCAAAGCTGGCTTTAATGTCATAAAAGTTAGCATTATTTTCTTTTAGTTGTACCCAACTTTCTTGTGATTTTATTGGAAAAGCATTCCATAAGAAAAATAAAATAAGCAACACTGCTTTTACTCCTGAGTATAAAATTTTCAGAGTCATAAAGTATTTTTTGCAAAGATACAGAAAAGAGATGGGAGAAAGTATATTATTTATCACGCTATTCTGCCGCTTACATAAAAATAAATTACGTAATAGCATGTTTTTGTGCGTATATTTTATTGAAACAAGCTAAGACTAAAAATGAACAAATGATCAGGAGGAAAAAGAGCTATTCGCCATGTAGATATTTTTTCTTTTCTAATAATTCTTCAGGACTTTCTACATTGTTTTCGTCTTTGATACAACAATCTACGGGACACACGGCAGCACATTGTGGTTCGTCAAAAAAACCGGCACATTCTGTGCATTTATCAGTTACTATGTAGTAAACATCCATACTCAATGCAGACTGTGGTGAATCAGCATCTGTGTTGGTGCCAGCGTTTTTGCCTTGTACTGTGCCTGTAAGTTTAGTACCATCAGAAAACCGCCATTCTGCGCCTCCTTCATAAATAGCATTATTTGGACATTCAGGTTCACAAGCGCCGCAATTGATACATTCGTCCGTTATTTTAATAGCCATAGGTTTTATTAAGATGGTGCAAAGGTAATGATTTTTTCAGGAAATATAATATGATAATTATCAATTTTATTAGAGAGAGTTGGGAAAATAAGGTGCTGGGCGTTATTTGGGTCAGTTTGGTTTATTGTAGTGAATGAAGTAACAGGTGGTATTTTTGGGCTAATGCTTCGTAAGTATGATGATTTAATACAAAAATTTTTCCGTTGTGGCCAAGTTCTATTCTTTTTTCTTTTGACATGTTGTAAAGTTGAAGGATGGCATTGGCTATCAAGGAAGGAGAGGGGGATTCTGTGGTGATGCCGCATTGCGACAGAGTAACTACATTGTTAGGGGAATGGATGGAAAATATAATGGGTTTGGCGGCATACATGTAATCGAACAGTTTGTTAGGAGATACGCCATATTTAAATATTTCTTTTTTTTCTAATCCAATGTAGCAGGCATCACATTTTTGTAAAAGGCTGTGTATTTGTTTTTTTGGAATAGATGGTAGAAAGAGTACATTTTTTAGAGATTCTGCTTGTTGTTTTAATTTTTCTTTTTCACTACCGTCGCCTACTATGAGAAAGCATATATGGTGATTGTCTTTGAGGATATTAGCGGCTTCTATAAAATAATGCATGGCATTTGCAACACCAAGTGTACCAGTATATGCTACTATAAATTTATTTTCAGGTATTGTTTTTTCAATGTCAGGATTTAGTGGTTCTATTTGTTGAAGTTCGCTGAGATTTATTCCATTAGGGATGTAATGAAATTTTTTATTCAATCCATGGTCTTGTAGATATAAATGATAATTGGGCAACACAGATACAATGGCATTGCTTTTTTGGATGGCTAATTTTTCAGTGTATTTGAGCAATTGAATAAAGGGGTGTGAGTGGGAATAGCTGCTGAGTTCAATAATGGAAAGTGGCCATATATCTTTCACTTCGAAGATAAGTTTGCTATTAAATTTTTTTGTCCATTTTAATGCAGGGAAAATAGGCAGAGTTTGCATGGGGGAGAGGATGATAAAATCTGGTACTGGCAATTGTTTTATAGGTAAGTGAAAGAGTGCATAGGTGTAAGCA
>DAHXOV010000113.1 GCA_027364695.1 bacterium | reverse complement strand
ATTCCATAAACAATTGGAATGGCTATGATGCCTACAAAAGAACGATAATTGGTATCTAACACAGGTCCATCAATATAAAAGCCATTTGGATTAGGACGATCTAAAACAATAAGCATTTTGTTATAAATAGCAGATGCTTTGATAATATAGTATAAAGTAGAAATATATGTATAGAACCGTACCCCTACTTCTTGCAAATCAAATAGTATGACATCTATATTTTGCAAATCTGTTTCTGTTGGTTCTTTGTGCTTGCCATAAAGTGAAATAATGGGGATGCCTGTTTTTGTGTCCACCGAGTCAGCCACCTTTTGTCCTGCATCTGCATTAGAACGGAAGCCATGCTCAGGAGAAAATATTTTTACCATATTGATGTGGCAAGACAATAAAGTATCTACCAAATGTCTGTTCTTTAGTGTTGATGAGATATTGGCCACTATTGCTACTTTTTTTCCCTTGATAAGAGGTAGGTATTCATTCAGTTGTTCATTGCCTTTTATTATTTCATTCTCTTCCTTTAAAATAATGGATGTGTCGTTGTTTTGAGCAAATGTGAATAAACTAAGAATGGCACATGAGAATGGAAGTAAAGTTTTTATGTTCATCATCGATGCAAATTAAATCATTTAATAAATAGATGAATAAAAAATACAGATATTTGTCATTATTATGAAACAAGCATTGTTTATTGCTCTTAAACTTATTCGGGCAAAAAGCAAAGAATATAGTATATCATTGCCCGCTATCAAAATGGGATCAATAGCAGTTGGTTTAGGAATTATGGTGATGATTCTTACATTGTTTGTTATTAAAGGTTTTAAACATCAAATTGTGTATAAATTAAAAAGTTTGACTTCAGATGTGGTGGTGATGGCTTATCAGGCATCCCAAGATATAAGTTCTCAATCAATTGTCTTAGATAGCAGTATTTTGAATGCATTGAAAAAAGTTCAGATTGTTCAAGATATAGAACCAGTGTGTATCAAAAATGGTATATTAAAAATTAAAGAAGAAAATGAGGGAGTGATTTTCAAGGGTGTTTCTATGAGTTACAATTTTGATTTATTAAAGTCGTACCTGATAGAAGGTGATTTTCCGACTTATACAGATACAGCGATAAGTAAGCAAGTAGTTATATCTAAAAAACTAGCAGATAAAATGCAAATTCAGTTAAAACAAAAAATTATTATATATTTTATAATTAAAACAAAAGATGAGATGGGTAATGAAAAATTAGATTATAGATCAAGAGATTTTTATGTAACAGCTATTATTCATCCGCAATTGGGAGAGTTAGATAATCAACTTATTTATGGAGATGCAAAGGTGATACAAAGAGTCAATGAATGGGATAAAAATGAATTTTCTCAGATAGAAATTTATGGTAAAGAAGATGTAAACTCAGAGAAAATAGTTGAAAATATCATAGATATTTTGCCGTATAATTATCGTGCTGTATCCGCAGAAGAGTTGTATTCTAATATTTTTAATTGGTTGGAAATGATTGATATAAATGCAGTGATCATTATCGTTTTGATGTTAATAGTAGCCGCTGTAAATATGGTATCTGCATTGATTATACTGATACTTGAAAAGGTGAATTTAATCGGAATACTCAAAGCCATGGGTATGAATAATTTTAATATTAAAAATGTGTTCTTATTTATCTCTGTCAAAATACTTACATGGGGCTTATTGATTGGTAATTTACTGGCTATAATAATCGTTCTATTGCAAAAAAAATACCACCTATTTAAACTCAATCCCGATGCTTATTATATTAGTTACATCCCTGTAGAATGGAACTGGGCAGATTGGACTTTGTTGAATATAGGAACCATCCTTACTTGCTTAATATTTATGTTTATTCCTACTTTTTTAATCAGCCGTATGTCCCCTACACAAATACTAAGATGGGAATAACAATAGGATTACTTTATTCTTTTTTGAGTGAGAATGTCCTTGAAATACAAAAACTGAATTTTATTTGATATTTATTCCATGTCTCTACTGTTCTGACTAAAAAATTGTTTTCAATAATCGCAGCATTATTCGCAAAAAATAAAGTAAAGACATGCCCACCTGTTTCAATCTCAAAGCCAATAGACAATGGATTAAAAACATTGGAATGATTTCTGAAAAATGGATGAAAATTGTAAAAATAATCAGCAAAAAAAGTAACTCTCTTGCTTAGTTTTATCCTACCGGCAATACCTAATATAGGATAATCATTCCCATCCAACTTACCTGTATTAGGATTTATTTCTAATACTATAAAATTCCTGTGCAGCCATGTGGGAAGTATCTCTAAAGACAACCATCTTGTTATTTTACTCGCCACAATCAATTGTGTTACATAATTCACCCTATGCGATTCTTTCGTTTCAAAATCTTTTACTGCAACACTTGCATATATCCTTGACGGACTCATTGTAGTGTATCCTACACTCGTAAATAATGCAATACTGACAGGCATCTTAAAGTCAGTCGTTTGTTTCAAAAATCTCCATTTTGCAGACAAATCTATCAGCTCATTGACTCTGCTTCTACCAACACCTACCGAAATATCATCAGCAATACCATATTCCAA
>DAHXOV010000109.1 GCA_027364695.1 bacterium | reverse complement strand
AACAGCTGAGTTCAATGTCAGAAAAGGACCTGTTTTCGCTAATTTCGTATTGTCTGATGAAATTAACCGAGCCCCCGCAAAAGTACAATCGGCACTACTGGAAGCCATGCAAGAAAAACAAGTAACCATAGGCGAACAAAGCTTCCCATTACCCAATCCTTTTTTAGTGTTAGCCACCCAAAACCCCATAGAACAAGAAGGAACTTATCCATTACCCGAAGCACAATTAGACAGATTTATGCTCAAAGTAGTACTTACCTATCCCTCCAAAGAAGAAGAACTTAAAATCATTGCCTCTAATGTATCGCCCGAAGGATTAAAAAAGCCCAACCAGGTCATTAGCACTGACGATATATTAAAAGCAAGAGAATTGGTAAGGTGTGTTTACATTGACGAAAAAATAGAAAAATATATTGTAGATATTGTATTTGCCACAAGATTCCCTAAAGAGTATAAACTGGAAAAGTTTGCGCCTCTTATTGCATACGGTGCTTCACCCCGTGCAGGCATCAATCTTGCATTAGCAGCAAAAGCGTATGCTTTTATCAAAAGAAGAGGATATGTTATACCTGAAGATGTAAGATCTGTATGTTACGATATTCTCAGACACAGAATAGGACTTACTTACGAAGCCGAAGCTGAAAATGTTACCACTGAAAATATTATTACAGAATTGCTCAATGTAGTAGAAGTACCATAATGCCTGCTTTTTCAGTAACATAAAATGCTTAATCCCTCTCAAAATAATGATGAATTCAAGAAAGATCAATAAGGATGGAAATCAGTGAGCTATTAAAAAGAGTAAAACGAATTGAAATAAAGTCCAAAGGCTTAAGCCAGAATATCTTCTCAGGACAATACCACAGCGCCTTTAAGGGAAGAGGCATGGCTTTTTCAGAAGTGAGAGAATATGTACCAGGAGATGATATAAGAAGTATAGATTGGAATGTTACTGCCCGCTTCAATACACCTTATGTAAAAATATTTGAAGAAGAGCGAGAGCTTGTTGTTTTACTAATGATAGATGTTAGCGCCAGCACGTCCTTTGGTACAGTGAGCGACTTCAAGAAAAATATTATTGCTGAAATAGCTGCTACCATTGCCTTTTCTGCTAACCAAAATAATGATAAAATTGGTGTTATATTTTTCTCAGATAAAATAGAAAAATTCATCCCAGCTAAAAAAGGAAAATCACATATTTTACGAATCATCCGTGAAATCATTGGAATGGGAAAAACATCCCCTAATAGCCATCTTCAAGAGCCTATTGAATTTTTATTTAAAGCAATTAGAAAAAGAAGTACCGTATTTATCCTGTCTGATTTTTTATTTCCGCTCAATTTTTCTAATGCATTGAGAATATGTGCTAAAAAACACGACATCATCGCAATAAAAATCAATGATAAAAACGAAAAAGAACTGCCTGATATTGGCTTAT
Source organism: bacterium (assembly GCA_027364695.1). GTDB lineage: Bacteria > Bacteroidota > Bacteroidia > B-17B0 > Aurantibacillaceae > BPGX01. The sequence goes on along the minus strand of DAHXOV010000109.1, from coordinate 5,892 downwards.
TGCCTATTAAAGACCTGGAAACCCAGGAAGTAAAATGGATAGACACCAGCGATAAAGATTTTAGAACACAGTTAAAAACCAATTATCTGAAACACAATGATGAATTAAAACAAGTATTCCAAAAATCAAAAATAGACAGCATAGATATTTATACTCATCAAAATTATGTCGTTCCTCTCTCTTTATTATTCAAAAAAAGATAAATGAGTACATCTATACCCATAAAGCATTTTTTTGACTTATTATTTCAAAAACATATCGGTCCTGCTTTTATATTTATTTTACTCGCACCTACTTATTTTACTTATTCTCAGGTAAGCGCTGTTTCAGAAATTGATAAAAATGAAATAAGAATAGGCGACCCTATTCAGTTAAAACTATCATTACAAATACCTCGTACACAACAACAAGAAAAACTCACATGGCCTATTTTCAAAGACACCATTACAAAACAAATCGAAATTATAGAGACCTCTAAAATAGATACTATTAAAAAAGAAAACTATAATATTATTCGACAAAACTTCAAAGTATCTGTTTATGATTCAGGACAATTTATTTTACCCCCTATAAAATTTATTCTCAATAACGATAGTACTCACTTTGTGCAAAGCAATTCATTGATTATCACTGTGCATACCGTCCCTACCGATACATCAGACACAACTGTAAAAGATATAAAACCGATTTTTGAAGAAGCTTTTGACATAAAATGGTACATGCCTCTTATCATAAAATCTTTCATTGCTTTAATTGTTTTATCCATTATCATTTGGCTTATTTATCGTTACTTTAAAAAGAAACCAACTAAAAAAGTATCAGAAAAACCCAAATTACCACCTCATATTATTGCTTTGGAAAAATTAAATAACATCAAGCAAGAAGAATTGTGGAAAGAGGGTAAAATAAAAGAATATTATTCTAATGTATCTGATACTATTAGAGAGTATTTAGAAGGCAGATATGAAATTACTGCATTGGAACAAACGAGTTTTGAAACATTACAATCTCTCAGATTCAAAGCCATTAGTATAAGTTCAAAAGAAAAAATAAAATACATCCTTGAACTTGCTGACCTCGTGAAATTTGCTAAACTCATCCCCATTGAGAACGACCACCATCAAATACTTCATAATGCCTTTGATTTTGTAAATGAAACAAAAATAGAATACGCCTCTTCTACGAATGATACATCAGATATAAAAACAACACAACAATGAACATATCAGAGATCATAGATATACAAGATATTGTTTTTGCTAATAAAGAATTTTTTTGGCTGTTCCTTTTGATTCCATTATTGGCTACTTATTACTATTTAAGAAGAAACAGACTCCATTCATCCTTTAATTATTCTTCCTCTTTATTCATTAAAGACATTCCACCATCATTTAAAGTGCAATCTCGTTTTCTTCCCGACTTATTAAGATTATTAACCATTTCTCTGCTCATCATTGCAATTGCTCGTCCACAAAGCATATCTAGTGGAAAAGATATACATACAGAAGGTATTGACATTATGATTAGCTTGGACGTGTCTTTATCCATGCTGGCTAAAGATTTTAAACCCAACCGCATGGAAGTAGCTAAAGATGTTATTCAGGAATTCATAAGTAACAGACCCAACGACAGAATAGGTATGGTAATATTTGGAGGAGAAGCATTTACGCAATGCCCTCTTACTACCGATCATAAAATTCTTAAGACATTGATTGAAAGAGTAAAAGCAGGCGGCTTAGGACAAGGTACAGCCATAGGCTTAGGACTGGCCAATGCAGTGGCTAGATTAAAAGATATTGACTCAAAAAGCAAAGTGATTATACTGGTATCCGATGGGGTAAATAACACAGGAGAAATTGACCCGCTTACAGCTGGCGAACTTGCCAAAACATACAACATAAAAGTATATTCAATAGGTGTCGGCAGCAGGGGTAAAGCTTTACAACCCGTAGCTATGTATCCTAATGGGGAATTACAATACGATTATGTAGATGTAGAAATAGATGAAGCATTAATGAAAAAAATATCTACAGAAACAAACGGAAAATACTTTAGATCTACCAATAATAGAAGTTTAATGAATATCTACAAAGAAATAAGCCAATTAGAAAAAAATACTATTTATGAAAAAAATTACACGGACAGAAAAGATCTCTACTATCCTATTGCATATACGGCTCTCATCTGCCTAATTTTAGAATTCATTTTACGAAAAACATACTATAGAATGATTACATAAAAATGATGATGTACCGCTTTGAACATAAAGAAACATTGTACTGGCTTTTTGCCATATTGCTGTTTATTGGTATTTTTATATACTATCTTTTTTATTCAAAAAAGAAAAAAAAACAATTAGGCAGTGAAACACTGGTAATGCAACATATTCCCCAATACTTTGCACTTTCAAAGTGGTTAAAGTTCATTTTTTATATGATGGCTTTTACATCTTTAGTAATAGGGTTAGCCAATCTCCAAACTTTTTCAAAAACGCATGAAGTAAAAGTAAAAGGCTCTGATATTATTGTTTGCCTGGATATATCCAATAGCATGCTGGCACAAGACTTATCGCCCAACAGACTGGAACGAGCTAAAATGGCATTGCAAAAAATGATAGATAACTTACAAGGCGACAAAATAGGTATTATTTTATTTGCAGGCGATGCATTTACCTTACTACCATTAACAGCGGACTACAATGTTGCTAAAATATTTGTTCAATCTATCAATACTCAAATGATCTCTATACAAGGCACCAATGTGGGCGCAGCTCTCGAAAAAGCAATAGAATCCTTCAAAAAAGATCGTTCAACGATTAACAATAAAGCCATTATTCTTATCACCGATGGTGAAGACCACGATGGAAGCGCCATAGAAAAATCTCAATATTTCACCGAAAAAAATATATCTATACACTGTATCGGGATCGGTTCTGAACAAGGAGCGCCCATACCCATATATGAAAACGGACGAATGATCGGCTATAAAAAAGATAAGGATGGCAATACCATTATTACAAAATTAAATAAGAATTTTTTACATAAAATATCCTCTCAAACCAATGGGCTAACGGTTCTCGCCTCCAATAATAATTTTGGATTGAACGCTCTGCTAAAAGAAATAAAAAAACTTAATAAATCAGAAACAGATACAATAAAATTTCACGATTATGATAGTCAGTATCAATGGTTTTTAGGATTAAGTGTTTTCTTTCTCATCATTGATTTTTTACTCCCTGAAACAAAACCTAAATGGATTAAATTATTTTCTAATTGGTTAAAAATATAGAGATGGGATTATTAAAAAACCATACATTAACATTGTTTAAAGAAAGGCTCATTGCTTTCTTCTTTATTTTTGTATTTACATTTATTACATACGCTCAAAACCCCAACCAATTGGTATATGAAGGCAACCAATCATTCATGAAAAATAATATGCAAACAGCCATTAATAAATACAACGAAGCACTCAAAATTCAACCCAACCATAAAAAAGCGTATTACAATCTTGCAAACGCATATTACAAAGCAGCGCTCACACTAAAGTATTCTAACAATACATTATCCAATATTCCTAACAAGGATTCTATTGTAAGCCTTATGTTACAAAAATCATCGGAACTATACAGTGCTGCTTCTCAACTATATAAACACAAAGATAGCCTCCAGAAAACTTATCACAACACAGGAAACTCCTACCTCTTTCAACGTAAATACAACGAAGCAATTGAAGCCTACAAAAAAGCATTAAAAATAAATCCTAATGACGAAGAAACAAGATACAACCTTGCTTATGCATTGAAACACAAACAAGAAAATAAGAGTGGAAATAATAATCAGCAACAACAAAATAAAAATAAACAGCAACAACAGCCGCCGCCACAACAAATTAATAAAGAGCAAGCAGAACGTTTATTACAAACACTCATTCAAAAAGAAAAAGAACTGCAATCTAAAAAGAAAGAACAATCCGCAGGGCATCCTGAAAAAACAGGAAAAGATTGGTAACCCAATGAAAAAAATAATATACATACTCTTATTATTTCAACTACCACTTCTTGCTCAAAAACTAAATGTGCAGGTAAGCACCACTAAACCCACCCTTGGCGTTCCTTTCGAAATTTTATTTTCAATGAACGCTTCTCCACAAGATTTTACACCACCATCGTTCAAGGAGTTTGAAATCATAGCAGGTCCTAATCAAAGCCAAAACATACAGTTCATAAATGGATCTATGTCTCAATCCTATTCCATCTCTTATGTGCTCATACCAAAAAAAGAAGGTAATATTACCATCCAGGCAGCAAAAGTCATAATAAACAACCAAACTATTTACAGCTCGTCTGTTACGCTTGAGGTACAAAAAGGCGGTGGAAACAATAATTATTCTGCTCAGCAAAAAAATCCAGGGCAGCCATCTTCTGTCAATGTAGAAAAAGAGGACATATTTGTCAGAACCACTATCAATAAAAAACAATGCTATATTGGAGAACAAGTTACACTCACTCAAAAGATTTATACAAAAGTAGAACTCAGAGGTGTTCAAAATGTAAAATTCCCTCACTTAGAAGGATTTTGGTCTAAAAACCAAGAAAATAATAATAATAATATTCAATTACACATTGAAAATATTGATGGAGTGAATTATTATGTAGGAGCAATTAGCAGTCAATATCTTTTTCCACAAAAAAGCGGGAAAATAAGCATTCCGCCTATTGAGATGGATTGTGTCATAAGAAAAAGAACTAATCGCCCACCAAGAGATATTTTTGAACAATTCTTCGGAGTAAATGCCTATGAGGATAAAGTGGTATCTCTCAAAAGCCAAGCCATTAATATCATCGTAGATAATTTGCCCGCCAATCAACAAGCGGATAATTTTACAGGCGCTGTCGGAACTAATTTTTCATTCAGAGTAGAAATAAACAAAAGCAAAGTCCCCGCCAATGAGGCTATTAACTTAAAGATAAGCATATCGGGTAATGGCAATCTTCCTCTGATAGGGTCGCCAAAAATTAATTTTCCAATCGAATTTGAAACTTATGATCCAAAAATTACAGAGAATATATCTACCACCAATGGAGTAAGCGGTACCAAATTTTTTGAATATCTCATCATACCAAGAAAAGAAGGCGTGTATCAACTATCTGATATTGCATTTTCTTATTTTAATCTTAACACCAAATCATACACTCATATCACTGCGCCAGATATAAGCATTGAAGTAAGCCCACCTCTACACAACAATAATAATACAGCACAAATATATCAGCAATTCAAACAGGAAATTAAAAATGAGGACACAGACATCCATTTCATTAAAACATATCCCTATCCTATTTACAAAAAAAATGATCACTTCTTCAATTCGCCAATACATCTCACACTTATGTTGGCTCCTTATTTTTTAATGTTGGGGCTTTTGGGTTATTATCAATATCAAAAAAAAGAAAAAGCAAACTTATCAGAATTCCTGCAAAAAAGAGCACATAAAATAGCTCTTAAGCACCTGCAAATTGCAGAAAAAAAGATGAAAGAAAACAATTCTGCTGAATTCTATACTGCTATTATTCAAGCCATAGAAAATTATTTGACATACAAATTCAAAATACAAAAATCAGAACTCTCTAAAGACAAAATCAAAGAATCTTTTATTAAAAAACAAATACCAGAAGAATTACAAAACAAATATTTTGACGTCATACATACATGCGAACTCGCTAAATATGCGCCCATTAATACTCAGTACTCTTTTCAAAATATCTACTCAGACACCAAAAATTTAATCATTGAACTAGAAAATAAAATCAAAAATGCTTAAAAAATATACTTCCATACTACTTCTCTTTTTATTACATCACCTTTTCTATTCAAATACATTGTCTCAAAC
>DAHXOV010000103.1 GCA_027364695.1 bacterium | reverse complement strand
GGAGTGCGCTACCAACTGCGCCACAGCCCGTCAAACAGAAAAATTTGCCGCCAATATACACAATGGTTCATTGATTTTAAAAATAATCTGTGACCTGAAATTTGAATACTTATTCAAATTTCAGATGAAAGCAAAGAAGTTATGATTACTTTTGCTGCACTTTTTGACTTATGCAAGACGACACAGAAGTTTCAAAAGAGATGAGTTTTTTGGAGCACTTAGAAGAACTGAGAAAACATTTAGTCAGAAGTGCTATTGTGGTATTTATTTTTTCTATTGTTACATTTATTTATGCACCGTGGATATTTGATCATATTGTTTTTGCTCCATTGCGTTCTGATTTTCTGTCTTACAAGGCATTATGCAGTTTATCTAAAATAGTGGATACACCACAATTGTGTTTTCATGTTGAAACAAAACCTTTACAAGCGCTTTCGGCATCGGAACAGTTTTTTAATCATATATGGATTTCTATTGTCATTGGTATTATTTTATCATCGCCTTTTGTGTTATTTGAGTTGTGGAAATTTATTCGCCCTGCCCTGAATGATAATGAAGCCAATCCTGTAAAAAGTTTTATTAGTATTTCTACTTTTTTATTTTTATTAGGGGTGTGTTTTGGTTACTTCGTATTATTTCCAATGTCATATAATTTTTTAATCACCTATCAAATATCGGAGCAAGGCTTGGTAGAAACGCATAATACATTGGAGGATTACATATCACTCATCAGCACGATGGTTTTGGTATCAGGGCTTATTTTTGAGTTGCCCGTAGTGGTATTTTTATTAGCAAAATTGGGTTTGTTGTCAGCAGAATGGATGAGAAAATACAGAAGACATGCGGTAGTTATTATTTTGATTGTTGCTGCGGTTATCACTCCATCGCCCGATGTGATGTCGCAACTCATTGTAGCATTGCCTTTGTATGTTTTATTTGAAGTAAGTATTTTTATAGCAAAAGCAGTATATAAATAATGGAAGGATTTTGCAAGTTTATTTGTATTCAAGGAGTATATATTTTTCACATCATAAGAACCAAAGATCGCAAATGATAAAAAAACGCTTACTTCCTTTAATGTATTCTTTACCTATAAATTTCATAAGTTTGAGCCATTAATTTTTTTATATGAATAAACAGCATTTTTCAAAATCTTTATTTAGTCAGTTGTGGCTTCCTGTTTTATTTGCAGCGCTTGTTATTGGAGCCTTGTTTGTAGGTTATAAGTTTGGTATGATTCAATATCAGAAGAGTGCTTCTGAAGAGTGGACAACAGATGAAGAGGATAATTATATTGATTTGATTTTGGATTATATAAAAGATAATTATGTGGACTCTGTGTCAGTGCAGGATCTCCAGCAAGATGCCATTGCTTCTTTCTTACATCAATTAGATCCGCATTCTGATTTTATACCACCGCAAGATTTTTCATTAGTGAAAGAGCAGATGGAGGGAAACTTTCAAGGCATTGGCATTGAGTTTAATATTATTAAAGATACCATAAGGGTCGTACAAAGTATTAGCAATGGTCCTGCAGAAAAAGCAGGAATTATGGCAGGAGATAAAATTATTTCGGTGAATGATACCCTTGTGGCAGGAGTACATATCACAAATAATCAGGTATTTAAAAAATTGCGAGGTAGAAAGGGAACAAAAGTGAAAGTTGGCGTTTTGAGAAATAATGTGAGTAAACGCTTGTATTTTATGATAGAAAGAAATGATATTCCTTTATATAGTGTGGATGTGTATTATATGATAAATGAGCAGATAGCTTATATTCGTATAGATAGATTTGCACAAAATACTGTAAAAGAGTTTGAAGAAGCAATGAAAACATTGATAAAAAAGGGAATGAAGAAATTAGTGCTTGATTTGCGGGATAATCCTGGTGGCATATTGGAGGCGGCTATTAAAATATCCGATCATTTTTTGAATGATGGCCTGCCTATTGTTTACACTCAAGGAAGAAAGTATCCAAGGAAGGATTATGCGGCTAGTTCTATGGGTTTGTTTGAGACACAGCCATTGGTAGTACTTATAAATGAAAGCAGCGCAAGTGCCAGTGAAATTGTAGCAGGGGCTATTCAAGATAATGACAGAGGTACTATTATAG
>DAHXOV010000096.1 GCA_027364695.1 bacterium | reverse complement strand
AATTAATTTTAAAATTAATACAAACAAAGCCATTTGTCTATCAATCCTAAAAATATGCAGTATCGTTTATTTCCTACCCAGGAAAGAGGTTATGCAGACCATGGATGGCTGAAGACCTGTTATTCTTTTTCTTTTGCTCATTGGTATCATCCACAAAAGATACATTTTGGGATGTTGAGGGTATTGAATGATGATAGTATTGCAGCCCATTCGGGCTTTGATTTTCATTCACATAATGATATGGAGATAGTTACAATCATGTTGGAGGGCACGTTAACGCATCAAGATTCTATGGGTAATAAAGAGGTGATAAAGCAAAATGAGGTGCAAGTGATGAGTGCAGGTACTGGTATATTACACTCAGAAAAAAATGAAAGTGATGAATGGACAAAACTTTTTCAGATATGGATTTTTCCTGATAAAAAAGGGTATAAGCCAAGATATGGTCAAAGAAAATTTGTTTATGCAAAAAACCAGTTTGAGCTATTGGTTTCTCCTGATGGTAGAGAAAACTCTTTATGGGTTCATCAAAATGCTTTTGTATCAAGAGGGGTATTTGATGGTCAGCAAAAATTTAGTTATACTTTGTATGATGAAAATAATGGGGTTTATTTAATGTTAATAAGTGGAAGTATGCTTGTTGGAGATACAAGATTAAAAAATAGAGATGCGATAGGGCTGTGGGAATGTGATAAGATGGATATGATGATAGATTCAAAAGCAGATATTTTAATCATAGAAGTACCAATGAATTAAAATTGTGTTATGAAAAAAGACAGTAAAATATATGTTGCAGGGCATAGAGGGATGGTGGGGTCTGCTATTGTTCGCAGATTACAGAGAGAGGAATGTGTAAATATAATCATTCGTACATCTAAGGAATTAGATTTGCGTAACCAGCGTGAAGTAGAAAATTTTTTTCAGGAAATAAGACCTGAATATGTTTTTTTAGCAGCAGCAAAAGTAGGGGGAATCCTTGCCAACAATACATACAGAGCAGAATTTTTATATGATAATCTGATGATACAGAGCAATGTGATTCACTGTGCATATAAGTATGGGGTAAAAAAATTATTGTTTTTAGGATCATCCTGTATTTATCCAAAAATGTCGCCACAGCCGATGAAAGAGGAATATCTGCTTTCGGGATATTTGGAGTCAACGAATGAGCCATACGCCATTGCTAAAATAACAGGAATAAAAATGTGTGAAGCGTACAGAGCACAATATGGTTGTCATTTTGTTTCTGCGATGCCTACTAATCTGTATGGTCCCAATGATAATTATGATCTGAATCATTCGCATGTATTGCCTGCATTGCTTAGAAAGTTTTATGAAGCAAAGATAAATAATCAACCCAATGTAGTGGTGTGGGGCACTGGTAAGCCGAGAAGAGAATTGATGCATGTAGATGATTTAGCAGATGCCAGTTTGTTTTTAATGCAACATTATGATGGGGAGAAGTTTGTAAATATGGGAACGGGAAAGGATATTAGTATTCGTGAATTGGCTGAACTGATAAAAAAAATTGTATGTTATAAGGGAGAACTCTTTTTTGATACTTCTAAACCTGATGGTACGCCCAGAAAATTATTGGATTTAAGTTATTTATACTCATTGGGTTGGAGGCATAAGATAGAACTGGAAGAGGGTCTAATACATACTTATGAAGATTTTCTGAAAAATCAAGCAGGGAAATATTTTTGATTTAGAAATAAACACAGGGATGCAATGTTTTTTACTCGTGTGCATCTATGTTCAATATACGTAGAAAGCGAATGATAATAAGTACTATTGATAGTCCAATCACAATGAAAAAAAAGCCTAAGACAGCCGAAAAATATAATATACCTATACCGATAAGCCCTATGGCGAATATAGTTAATAGCCCTAAACAAAGGTACATAATAATGTACATTTCAACAATCCCTTTGTATAAATCAGGGTTTTGTTTTATTTCCCATATTGCTCTTCTGGCAGAGAACATTCCAAATATCAATCCGATGATGGATGTGGAAAATGATGAAAGCGTCCATAAAACGGCAGCGAAATAAAAGCGATGATGTTTTCTTACCTTCTTATTTGTGTTGTTATGATGGGCGCTGGAGGCTTTGTTTTTTTCAATGCTGTTAGATGAGTTGCTGATAATATGTTCAGTTGTCCCATTAGCGTATTGTATTAAATATACTTTTGATTTGTTTATGATGTATATGGATCCATTTAAGGTATTACATTTTTTGTACTTGATTTCAGTGTCTGTTATTTCTAATACTTTTACAAGATAATCATCTCCTGATTTGAGGAGCATTTTGTCGCAAATACTGTCTTCTTGAAGTGATTTTTTGTAATATTTTGTTGTGATTAAACTTGTTTTATGAGAAGCATCAGCGAGTATTTTATTATCAGATGTTTTTTGCTGAATGTTTTCTGGTTGCCTTATTTTTATTGGTATATTTTGTTGATAGATGAGTGTGGTTTTTACTGTTTTTTGATTGGTGGAGTAGGTAGGATGTTTTTTTTCTACATAAAATCCATTGCGATACAATCTCTTTTGATAAGAGCAACTGGTTAGTAATATCAAAAGGAAGGAAGTTATCAATATATTTACTTTCTTCACAGAATTCATATATAGCACAAATTTAATGATATTCTGGGAGATTAAATGTTTAAATTTGCAGTTGGATTTTTCTATGAAAAATAAAGTTTTTGTTGTTTTTTTGTATGTATTGAGTGCCTTGATGGGCTTGATATTTATTTATTCTGCTTATACGAAACTTTATCCCATAGAGCCTTTTGAACTTACCTTTGTAGAATTAAGATTGGCTAACTGGTATATAGCCCCTTTTATAGCAAGGTTATTGATTAGTATTGAATTTTTTATAGGGATGATGTTGATTTCAAGTTTCAATATTCGTTTTTTTTCTCGCTTGGCTGTTTTAATTTTGGTGGTGTTTTCTTTATATCTTATCATCATTTTAATACAGCAAGGGAACAATAGGAATTGTGGATGCTTTGGTGAGTATATTATTATGACACCACTGCAAGCTCTGATAAAGAATATGATGATGATAGGGCTTTTGATGGTTATTTATTTTTATCATAAAGGCATAGTATGGAGTAAAGTAAAATACTTTATTCTACTAAATGTACTGGTTTCTTTAGCTGCTCCACATATTTTGAATTATGTAGAATTATCTTACTCTGAACAATATCTTGTAAATAAAGAAGACTTTTATCCCTTGCGTTTAGATACTTTGTTTAAGTATGCAAAAATACATTCACCACCTATAAGTTTGAAAGAAGGGAAACATATTATTGCATTTATGAGTTTGACATGCCCACATTGTAAGATCGCTGCTAAAAAAATCCGTTTGATGAAAGAACGTAATCCTGCTTTACCTTTTTATTTTGTATTGAATGGTAATGAAGAGGATTTAAAGTTATTTTTTGAAGATACTAAATCTGATAATGTACCCTATTGTATGTTGTTGGGGCGCCCGTTTGTTTATATGGCAGGGCTTAAATTGCCATCCATCTATATCGTTCGGAATGATACGGTGATAAATAGGATTGATTATATCTCATTACAACAAGAAGCAATTGAAAAGTGGTTGGAAAAATAAATGAAAAATGAGCATTCAGGAATTATTAGATCATATCAGGCTTGCAACATTGCCTGGCATTATTGCACATCAAGAGATGAGTTTTACTAACAGGAATTTTCAAAAACCAAAAAACGCTATCAAAAGTGCGGTATCTGTTTTATTGTACAAAAAAGATCATCAAATATATTTTCCTCTTATTAAGAGACCCGGACATATTAGACACCATAAAAATCAAATAGCATTACCTGGTGGGCGTGTTGATAATGATGAAAGTATTGAAATGTGTGCGATAAGGGAAACCGAGGAAGAAATGGGGATTTTACATACACAAATTATCCCTGTGAGGCAACTTACAGATTTGTATATTCCTGTGAGCAATCATATCGTATTTCCTGTATTGTGTTATACTGATGTTGAACCAAAATTTGTATTAAATACAAAGGAAGTAGAAAAGATCATCATTTGCAGTATGGGCGATTTATTATCATTTGAAAAACAAATATCAAGAGTGAAAATAAAAGATGAAACGATAATAGAAGTGCCGTCTTTTATATATCATCAGGAAATAATATGGGGCGCTACTGCACTTATTCTGAATGAGTTGAAGTACATATTATCATCCATGTATGTTTGAGATAAATTTATTATCTTTGTAAGGTGTATAGGTATATTTTTATACTATGTGGTAGTTCGTATTTAATGCGTTGCCAAATATCAAATACCAAACAAAATATTATGACAAAGGATAAAATTATAAAATCAGAAGCAGAATGGAGACAAGAGTTGAATCCTGAAAAGTATCATATATTGAGAGAAAAGGGAACAGAGCCAGCATTTTCAGGAAAATATTATATGCACTTTGAAAAAGGGATATATAAATGTGCTGCTTGTGGATATGAACTTTTTACATCTGATATGAAATTTGAGTCGCATTGTGGATGGCCTAGTTTTGACAATGAAATAGGAAATAATGAGAGAATTATCAAGAAAACAGATAATAGTTTTGGTATGATTAGAACAGAAATTCTATGTGCAAGATGCAACTCTCATTTAGGACATTTGTTTGATGATGGACCTACTTCAACAGCTAAGAGATATTGTGTCAATTCACTGAGTATTGAGTTTGAACCGCATAAGGATAGTATTGATAAAAAATAATGAATAGATGTAAAAAGTAACTTAGGAATGATTGATTTGTTATATTATCCAGTTGACATGATAAACCATTAAATAAAAATCTTGCCTCATTACTTTTTTTTATTGTAAAGAATAATAAAAGAGGCTATCAAAAGAATGGAAAATGTCAGGACGGTAAAATATCTTGTGTAATCAGTACTTGTTTTGAATACTGCCAAAAAGACGATGGCTATGAGAAGCACAGTGGCTATTTCATTAAATACTCTCAAAAAGAAGACTTGGTGTTGAAAGTTAAGTTGTTTTTGCTTTAAGTAAATTTTATAGGCATACCATTGATAAAGCAGCAAAAGCCCTACAAAAATTAGTTTTGTAATCATCCATGATTGTAATAAAAATTGTGGCGAGTAAAATAACATAGCAACACCAAATAATAAGGAGAGTAACATAGCAGGAAGGGTGATGATATAGAGCAATTTTTTTTGCATCATCAATAACTGCTTTGTAAGTATTGTCTTTTCAGGTTCAGGTTTATCTTGAGATTCTCTTGTGTAAATGAATAATCTTACTAAGTAAAACAATCCTGCAAACCAAGATACTATGAATATGATATGTAGTGCTTTAAGTATAAGGTAAGTGTGCATTGAATATTCGGTTATACTTGTAATGTGAGCTTGTCTATAGATGATAATACAGCATATTTTATTTTTTCTTCTATATTGGTATAGTCGTTTTTTACAAATTTTTCTCCTCTGATCTTTTCATATAGTTCAATGTATCTGTCAGCTATTTCTGTAATTTTTTCATTGGTCATATCAGGGATTTTTTGTCCCTCTTTGCCCATAAAATTATTTTCGATAAGCCATTGGCGCACAAATTCTTTACTGAGTTGTTTAGGTTGCTCACCTTTCTTCAAAGACATTTCGTATGTATTGAGGTAATAATAGCGGGAAGAATCAGGCGTATGTACTTCATCTATCAGATAAATTTCGTTGTTGTACAATCCAAATTCATATTTTGTATCAGCAAGGATGAGTCCTTTGTTTTTAGCGTAATTTTCACCTGCTGTAAATAATTTTAAACTATATTGTTCTAATATTTCATATTGCTGTTTGGCAGCGAGTTTATTTTCAATGATTTCATTTGGAGAAATATCTATATCGTGTCCTTGTTCTGCTTTCGTGGTAGGCGTGATAATAGGATAAGGCAACTGGTCAAATTCTGACAAGCCATTGGGAAGATGAATGCCACTTATTTTTCTGTTTCCTGCTTTATACCATCTTGCGAGATGACCAACAAGATAATTTCTAACAACCATTTCAATTTTGAATGGAATACACTTTAATCCCACGCTTACATTAGGATGAGGGCTATCTAAGCACCAATTTGGGACAAGGTCTTTTGTTAGATTCAGAAAATGTCTGGCAATAAGATTCAATACTTGTCCCTTGTAAGGAATTCCTCTTGGCAAAACAACATCAAAAGCACTTATTCTATCCGAAGCGATAATAACAAGTAATTTGTTATTAAGAGTATATACATCCCTTACTTTGCCTTTGTAAAAATGAGTTTGTTGGGGAAAATGAAAATCCGTATTTATTAAAGTATTCATATCAATTTTGGTTCAAAAGTACATTTTTTCTATGACTATCTTATTTTGATTTTTCGCGCCGAATAACTTCTTTGTTGCTATAATCATAAATAAAACTTACGATATATATTTTTTTAGAATGCGGCATTGGATGATAGATTCATTTTTTGCGTGAATCTTTTTCTACTAAAACACTTATCCACTTATTATTTTGAAAGCAGTTGATTTGTGAGCATTCTAAATTATGAGGCAATTAAAACTTTAAGTAGTTGATTTTCAATAAAATGTAAAATTATATTTTGAATATTGTCTTTCCTTTATGTACTTTTGTTTGGATTTATTCTAAATAAGGATCATGAAAATTATTATTGCAGACAATCATTTTTTATCTAAGGTTGGCTTGGAATATGTTATTCAAAAGCATTTTTATTCCTGTGAATACATTATGTCTGATGTTTGTGGGAGGAAGGCGCTTTCTCAACAAATCAAATTATTTTTGCCAGATATTGTAATCATGGATTATGTATCTGTAAAGATAAGCGCAGAAGATTTACAAAAATTATTATTACGGTATTTTGGGGTAAAATTCATTTTGATTACTGAGTGGATTCCAAAAGATGAGTTAATCAAATATTTTCAATTAGGCATCAAATGGCACCTGTTGAAAGAATGTGATGACGAAGAGATTGTAGAATGTATAAAATATGCGCAAAACAATCAGTCGTTTTTTTGTAATAAATTAATTCAATTTATACAGTCGCAGGAAGAAGAGCGCTCTTTAGGCAGAATGGCTGCTATTGATTGCAATGGCATTAGCATTACTCAAAGAGAAAAAGAAATTATTCAATTAATAGCGGAAGGAATGTCTAACAAGCAAATAGCGGACACATTGAGTATTAGTATCCATACTGTACTTACACATCGAAAAAATATTATGAAAAAAACAAATGCTAACAATACGGCAGGTCTTGTGTTGTTTGCATTAAAAAATAATATTATTGTGTACAACAATCGTTTTTTATTCGCAGAAAATGGGTAGAAAAAGAATTTCAATATAACCACCGGCGGGAGTATCTATTTTAATTTACATCTGAGTATTAATAAATTGTTAGGTAAAAGTTATCTTTATTTTATCATCATCTAACATGTACTTAACTTTCAAATCACTTGCTGTATCTTTGTGGCAAAAATATAATTATGAAAAAAAACAACTTAATTTTTTTATGTTTGATGCTTGCAAATGTCGCACTGTCTCAGATTTTTGAGGAGTCAAGATACCAACTGATGATAAATTATAAGTTGAAAGAAAAGAACACCATTAGTTTTCAACCTGAAATGAGGGTGCAAAACTTTACACAAAATACTACTATTACTTTGTGGAGGTTATTGTACATCCGCCAATGGAATGAGAAAGTGCATTCTCATTTGGGTACAGATTGGTTCAATAATTGGTATAACAATGATATTACAGGATACGAGTTGCGGGCACACATTGAAACGGGCTTGAAAGATAAATATGGACAATTGACTTATTTTAATAGATACAGATTGGATTATAGGAATTATTATACGAATGAATGGGAATATAAAAAATCAGTATTTAGATTCAGATACATGATAAATTGGAGCAGGGATTTGTATCATAATGAAAATGGGCAAAAACTTACTTTATTTTTGGCTAACGAAATATTTTTGAATGTAGGAGGTACAAGTAAATTTAATATTTATGATCAAAACCGACTGGGAGGATATTTGGTATACAAATTAAGTAATCACGTCAGCATTCGCAGTACTTATTGGTGGGAATACCGTGGAAAAAAGAATTACAATTATCAATGGTGGATACAATTTGGATATAATATATAAAATTCTCAAATGGTTCTTTCCGGGTATTCTTGCAGAGCCATTTTTAAGCATTCAATGGCTTTTTCTAAATTATCTTTTTTGATTACATAAGCAATCCTCACTTCTTTTTTGCCCGTATGAGGTGTAGAGTAAAAACCTGTAGCAGGCGCCAGCATTACTGTTTGATTGTTGTAACTGAATTTTTCTAATAACCACTGACAAAATTTATCAGAGTCATCTATTGGCAATTCCGCAATGCAATAAAAAGCGCCACCGGGCATAGGGCATTTTACGCCAGGAATTTTGTTTAATTCATTGATGACAAAATTTCTTCTTTCACTATATTCTTTTACTACTTCATCAAAATATTTTTTATCTAAACTCAGCGCTGCTTCTGCACCAATCTGTCCAAAAGTAGGCGGACTAAGTCGCGCTTGGGCAAACTTCATAGCAGCAGCCATCAAAATTTTATTTTTGCTTACTAATGCACCTATTCTTGCTCCACAGGCACTGTATCGCTTGGAAACAGAATCCAGCATTACAATATGTTCATCTGCTTCTTTTAAGTGCATCACAGAGTGGTAGGGCTTTCCATCGTAGCAAAATTCACGATATACTTCATCACTTAGCAAAAACAAATTGTATTTCAATGCGAGTTTTTTTAGATCTTCCAGTTCTTCTTTGGTATAAAGGTAACCAGTGGGATTAGAGGGGTTACATATCATGATACCTTTTGTTTTAGAAGAGATTAATTTTTCAAATTCATTAACAGGAGGTAGTGCAAATCCATTGTCTATGATACTTTTAATAGGTTTTATCACTACATCAGCGGCTCGTGAAAAGCCAAGGTAGTTGGCATAAAATGGCTCAGGGATAATGATTTCATCACCTGTATTAAAACAAGTCATCATAGCTATTTCTATGGCTTCACTGCCACCTACGGTGATGATGATATCTGAATAATCTACATTGATATTGTATTTTTGATAGTATTCAGTGAGTTTTTTTCTATAACTTTCAGTGCCTGCGCTGTGCGTGTATTCAAGTATTTCAATATTTGCTTTTTTAATACCTTCAAAAAATATTGGTGGAGTAGGAATGTCTGGTTGCCCTATGTTTAAGTGATATATCTTTATACCCCTTTTTTTAGCGACTTCGGCATAAGGAACCAATTTGCGGATAGGAGAAGCGGGCATCTCTATGGATTTTTTAGATAGATGGGGCATAGCTATTTTTCTGGCAAATTACAATAAAAGTTTTGTAAGTTACAAGAAGTCTTATGTGAGTATCTCATGCTTTTCGTGAAACAATATTTTCAAAAATTTTATGATTTATTTTTTAAAAATGAAAAATTTTATGATTTATTTTGCGCAAAAAAATGCCACAAAATCAAATTTCGCCGATTCAGAGATTAGTTGATCTATTGAAAAACAATAAAAAGCATGTAGGTCAAATTTATTGGCTGGCTTTTTTTACGGGTATCATTAGTTTATCCTTACCCTTTGGTATTCAGTTAATTGTTAATTTTATTCAGGGAGGCACTTATTCTTATTCTTATTATGTATTGGTGGTACTTATCACATTAGGGATGGTTTTATATTCTGTTTTTCAAATTATAGAATTGAGAATTCTTGAAAATATACAACAAAAAATATTCGTGTACGCAGGAATAGAGTTCACCTATAGGTTTCCAAAGATAAAAATAGAAGAATTGATGAATATCAACGCAAGAGATTTGGCTAATAGATTTTTTGACTCTATTGTATTAGAAAAAAGTATTATTAAACTGCTTACTGAGTTTGGTATTTCTGTAGTGCAAATTATTTTAAGTGCTCTTGTACTGTGTTTTTATCATAGTAGTTTTTTATTAGTCAATATCATCGTTTTAGTTATTTTATATATTGGATTTAAATATACTTTTAATAAAACACTGTATGCAGGAATTGCGTATTCAAGATTTAAATACAAGACAGCTTATTGGATTGAAGAAGTGGCGGGCGCATCTAGTTCATTTAAATTGGCAGGTATTACAGAATTACCAATGCAGAAAACAGATGTACTTTTGTCGGAATACATAGAAGCAAGAGAAAATTATTACAGATGGCTAAATATCCAATACATAACACTTAATATTACAAAAGTCGTTTTCATATTAGGATTTTTACTCATAGGAGGTATTATGGTCATGGAACAAGTAATGAATATAGGACAATTCGTTGCTGCAGAAGTATTGATTATTACGGTCATTAATGGCATAGATAAAATTTTGAATACATTGAAAAATGTATATGACACACTCATATCTTTGGAAAAACTTGCAGAGGTTACAGATATGAATATAGAAGTATTTGATCATACATCTGCTGTTTACAATGATAAACAAAGCGGTGCGCAATTAAATATCATCCATCTGCATTTTCAGTATCCACAGTCTTTAAAATACGCTTTAAAAAATATTAACTTAGATATTAAGAGTAATGAAAAGGTTTTAATAGCAGGTGAAAGTAATTCAGGTAAAACTACACTTATTAAAGTTATCTCTTCTTTATATGCAATCAAAGATGGAGATATTAAATACAATGGTATATCTATTAAGCATATTGATAAAGAAAAATTAAGGAATGACATGGGCATCTATTTTCAGGAAGATGTTATTTTCAATGGAACAATATGGGAAAATATTACATTAGGCAGACCGTGGATAAATGAAAAATATGTTTATCAAATGGCGGATAAAATTAATTTTACTAAAGAATTAGAAGCATTATCTAATGGATATAATACATACATGAGCGCTCATGGTTTTGGCTATTCACTGTCTTTTATCAATAAAATTTTATTTTTGAGGGTCATGTCTACTCAACCAAAATTGTTACTCATGGAGAATATCTATTTCAATTTTATTAAAGAAGAGAGAAAAAAGATCATTGAAATTCTTACCGAAAAAACAGCCCCATGGACTTTGATATGTATCTCAGAAATTGATGAATTGTCAAAATGTTTTGATACAATTTGTATTTTGGACAAAGGAGAAATTATCAAAAAAGGAATATACTCAGAAATCATTCATTCTAATCAATAAATTATGCTCAATATATCGCCACAAAAAATCCATCCTTATATTGATAATCAACAATATAGATCGCTACAAAAAGTAAACACGCTTTCATACAGTTATTTAAGAAGTCGTTTATTTCTAACTTTTATTATACTTATTCTAATTGTTTTATTTTTACCATGGACACAAAATATCAGAACAGAGGGTTATTTGACAGCATTAGACCCTAATAGCCGTCCGCAAACTATTCAATCCATCATTGATGGAAGAATTGATAAATGGTATGTCAAAGAAGGCATGTTTGTTCAAAAAGGCGACACTATTTTAAAACTCACTGAAATCAAGACAGAATACTTTGATACCAACCTTGTATCGAGAACCAGGAATCAATTATCATCCAAACTCTCTTCTGTTAAATCATACGAAGAAAAAATAAGAGCATTAGATAGTCAAATTCAATCGCTCATTAACATAAGAGAAATGAAAATAAAACAATTGATCAATAAGGTACAGCAAACAAATCTTAAATTACAGGCAGATAGCAACGAATACAACGCTTCAAAAATGAATTTTCAGACCGCAGAAATTCAATATAAAAGAGGAGAAGAATTATATAATAAAGGGTTGAAATCTTTGACGGAACTTGAAAACAGAAAAGTAAAAATGCAAGAAGCAAAAGCAAAAACGATTGCCGCTGAAAATAAATACCTTGCTACATTAAATGAACTCAATATAGTGGAAATAGAACTCAATAATATTGACAACGAGTATCAAGAAAAAATATCTAAAGCAGAGTCAGATAAATTTGCAACTATGTCCGCCCTCTTTGACGCTATGGTGTTTGCTTCTAAAATGGAAATTGATTTGACCAACTACTCTATTCGCAATGCTATGTATTATGTTATTGCTCCTCAATCAGGGTACATTACTAAGGCAATAAAAACAGGTATAGGAGAAACGGTTAAGCAAGGTGAAGAAATAATAACATTGATGCCATCCAATTATCAACTGGCAGTAGAAATGTATGCAGAGCTGTTAGATTATGTATTGATAGATACAGGTGCTAAAGTGAGAATCCAATTTGATGGATGGCCTGCTTTTATTTTCTCTGGTTGGCCAGGGCTCACTTTTGGAACATTTGGAGGTAAAGTAGTAGCCAAAGATAGATTCATATCGGCTAATGGCAAATTTAGAATGCTTGTTGCTCCTGATGCATCAGACCATCCTTGGCCAAAAGAACTTGCTGTAGGTGGAGGTACCAAATGTCTTGCACTCTTGAAAACAGTGCCTATATGGTATGAAATATGGCGACAAATTAATGGTTTCCCACCAGATTATTACAAAGCATATTTACAACAAAATCAAAAAGATAATAAAAAAAACAAAAAAGAAAAATAGATTTCCCCTTCCTATGAAACAGCCATTACTTCATATTCTATTAGTATTTCTTTATACTCAAAATTTACAATACGCTCAAGGTAACGATTCCATTATTAGTTTCTCTGCATTTATTCAAAACATTATTCAATATCATCCATACATTCAAAATATTAATATTCAAAACATTCAACAAAGCCGAGCATATATCACTAAAAACAGGGGGTATTTTGACCTCAAAACATATTACCAGTTTAATCAAAAACTATTTCAATCAAAAAATTATTATTCAATTATTAACGGAGGAGTGAAAATACCCACATGGATAGGCGCCGATATTAGAGCAGAATATAACTACAACACCGGCCTGTACATCAACTCTTCTGAATACCTTCCACCTAATGGATTATGGAGTATAGGAGCATCTTTACCAGTTCTAAAAAATCTTTTTATAGATGAAAGAAGATGGCAACTAAAATATGCAAAATTAGAACTTAAAATAGCGGAACAAGAATACAATGTTCAATTACTGGATTTTTTATCTGATGCAATATATAGATATTGGCAGTGGTTTGAAGCATTCAATAAATATCTCATCATTAAAAATGCTACAGAAGTTAGCCGGCAGAGATTGTTGGCTACTATTGATGCCACATCCCTGGGCGATATTCCTTCCATAGATACTACTGAAACGGC
>DAHXOV010000087.1 GCA_027364695.1 bacterium | reverse complement strand
AAGTACCCCTGCTCAATCAATATATGTTTAATAAAATTATGACCAATCCTGCAATGAGTTATCAAAACGACATGGGTGACTTATACGCACTTCATCGCTCACAATGGACAAGTATTCCCGATGCCCCCGTAAGTCAGGTATTGGTATTCTCCGCTCCCATTCAACCTAAAAAAAACGGATTTGGTATCATTATCACGCACGATAAAGCAGGATTATGGGACCAAACAGCTGGTTATGCCAACTATTCACACGCCGTTCAACTCAATGAGGAATCTATTTTAAGCGCAGGTGTCAATGTCGGGGCATTTCAAAGAAGATATGACTTCAACAGAGTGGTAGTAAAAGACAACAGCGATCCTGACCTTTACGCTAATTCTTTTAGTCGTGCTACTTTTGATATGTCCTTTGGATTTAACTTTAAGTGGAAGGACTTTAATACTGGATTTACTGCATGGCAATTATTAGACAGCAGAGTAAGATTCAACGACCCATCAGGGCGTTTTACCAAATACATCACCACTCGTCACATCACATGGAACGCTTCTTATGTTATAAAAGTTATCGAAGACGGCGACTTTCCACTCAACATCACTCCCTCCATTTTTTTAAGATATGTAACAGGCGTTGGTTCTTTTGCAATGTCAGCACCCGTTCAAGTAGATGCCCAAGTAGTAGCAGAAAGTGAAAAGTACGGGTGGATATTTGTTGGTTACAAACACGGCTACTCTCTCACCGGTGGAATCGGTGTTATCATATCAAAAAAATTAAGAGCAGGATTAAGTTACGATTTCTTGTACATCAATAGCCTAAAAACATACCTAGGGCCCGCAGCAGAAATTTTTATTTCATACAAATTTACCTTTGGCGGAAAAAGTAATAACTCTCAAACCTTATATTAATGCTAAAACAATATAAGTGGGTTGCAATCATCCTATTCAACCTGTTTTCCTGGCACATTTTTAATGCTCAAACTCAAGCTAATTGGGTGGAAGAATTTAAAGATAAAAAGGACGCGTGGCTCTCATCAGAAGCAGAAAAATTCTATACATCAGGAAACTTGCGAGAAGCCCTAAAATACTATTATGTTCTACACGAAAGAAAAACAAAAGATGAATTTATTCAATACCGTTTGGGAATATGTTACTTATACAAAAGCGATGAGCCCGAAAAAAGCTGGGAGCTACTCTCTCCATTAGAGAATACTAAAAATAAAAAATTAGAAAACCTTACATTTTATTTAGGAAGAGCCCAGCATATTAAAGGCAATTACGAAGAAGCAAAAAATTACTATAATAAATTTTTATCTATACAAAAAGATACTACAACTGATTTATTTTTAAGAGGTAAATACTTTTTACAACAAACTATTTCTGCTCAAAATGTTATTAAAAGAGACATAGAGTTAAAGAAAAACGATGTAGTGCAAGTAGTGCTGCAAAATAAAAATGTCAATTCAGAATACGATGAATACATGCCTGTTACTGATGCCGACGAAACAAAAATGATTTATACTTACCGTGGACCAAAATCTAAAGGCGGATTACTGAATGAAAATGGAGAGCCCGACCCTTATGGTACTTTTTATGGCGAAGATATTTATGAAGTATTAAGAACACCTGATGGAGAATGGAGTACAGCACATCCTATAGACAACTTGAATTCAGAGAGAAACGATGGGGCTGTTGCTCTTTCTGCCGATGGACAAACATTATTTTTATATAGAAACAAACAGGACTCTGCAGGCAACATCTACTATTCAAAGTTAGTAGGCAACCAGTGGTCCCCTCCTGCTGCCCTCCCCGGTGGTATTAATTCTGAATACTGGGAAGGAAGCGCCTGTCTGGCTTTCAACGAAAATATGATTATATTCTCTTCCGAAAGACCTGGCGGCTACGGAGGGAGAGACCTATGGCGTTCGGTAAGATTACCAAACGGTAAGTGGTCTTTGCCTATCAATCTTGGCGCTCCTATCAATACCCCTTATGATGAAGATTCGCCATTTTTGTTTTACGATGGTGTTACCTTATACTTTAGTTCTAACAGCAGCAATTCCATGGGCGGCTACGATGTATTTTACTCTACTTTACAACAAGATAGCGCATGGTCCACACCTGTTAATTTAGGTACAAAAGTCAATACCCCTTTTGATGACAAGTTTTATGTAATTAATGCCAGCGGCTCTCATGGCTATTACGCTTCCATGAGAAAAAGCGGTGTAGGACAACAAGATATTTATTTAGTTACTCCAGGACACTTTAACAATACTTCTGCATTTGTATTAAAAGGAGTGGTGTATCTCAATGATAAACCAGGTTATTCTGATATTACTGTAAAATTTAGCGAGCAAACCGCAGAGCCCTCTAATTTTAATTCCAATTCTTCCACAGGAAAATACTTGTTAGTATTTCCGCTCTCATTCAAGTATGATGTAAAATTTGAAGCAGATGGCTTTGTACCCTATCAAACAAATATTAATCTAAAAAATATTTTCTCATTCAAAGACAGTATACTGGATATTCGTTTGTATAACAAAGACGACTTTGATAAGTACATGCGTATAGCTGGTACAGTGTTAGACCCCAAAACAGGTAAGCCACTCGCAGGAGTAAAAGTAGAACTCCGTAGTAAAGACGGAGAAGTAGTCATGACCACTACCACAGACGAAAATGGCAATTATGTATTTAATAAAGTTCCAAAAGGAAAAGAATATGACATCAACGTTGACTATCCGGGAGAAGTATTTATAACTGGTAAAGTTACAGATCTCTATGGACAAAATGGTCTTGCAGGTGCAAGCATCAACAATCAAATCACAGGAGATGATGGTAGCTTCAAATTCAACGCTTACGGCACAGGTGCAGAAGATGCTTACATGAACATTGCTGGAAAAGTAGTACACCCTAAGACCAAAAAACCTATCCCAGGCGTAAGAGTGCAACTCCGTTCAAAAGATGGAACGATTGTAATGAATACCATCTCCAATTACGAAGGAGACTTTATCTTTAAGAAAGTACCAAAAAACAAGGACTACGATATATTTGTTGATTATCCTACCGCCTCTGTTGTAAATGGTATAGTTACAGACCATACAGGCAAAGGCATTGAAGGTAAAAAAATTGGCGACCAAATGACAGACAAAGATGGTAAATTTAATTTACTTACCAATAACAAAGGAATGTTGGCGAGTTCCCCTTATCCGCCAGGCACTTTAGAAAAATATCTCATCCCATTTAGCAAAGACAATCTGAACAACGCACTGAAAATGGATGAAGCGATGCTCGGAGAATTCCTGAACAAATTTGGTGACTACTCATCTAAAGATCTGATATTCAAAGTACAAATTGGAGCATATCTTTATGCAAAAAATTTCCAATACTTCAAGTATGAAAAATTAGACAAAGTAAATAAAAAAGTATATGATGACAACCTGACCAGATTTGTATTAGCGACTGCATACAAAACATTCAGGCAGGCATGGACAAGACAATGGGAAGCAAGAAAATACCCTGATCACGATGCTTTTGTGGTAATATTCTACAAAGGACAAAGAATGTTGCTCAACCAAAGTCTCAATGAATTACTTAAAAGTAATAAATAACTAATAACTTTGTGCTTCTATTTTAGTAAAATTCTTTCTTGTTCAAATCAACTTCGTACCATCATCCTTTTTACTACATAGTCACATAAAGCGGTACTACTCTACTTCACCCTTTCTTTTTGGGATCCAAGGTGTTTCTGATACATTTAGTTTTTTTGTAAGGTACCTGGCTAATACAAATAAATAATCTGATAATCTGTTTAAATACGGTAATATCTGCGGCTCTATATCTTCCTGAACATGCAAAAATTTCACTACACTTCTCTCTGCTCTTCTGCAAATACATCTTGCTATATGGCAATGCGATACCAGCTGATGTCCACCAGGGAGTATAAAAAATTTCATTGGCTCCAATAATTTTTCCATCTCATCAATACTCTGCTCTAAGATTAAAACATCTTTATCCTGCAAGGGTGGCAGCATGTCTTTTACTTTTTCAATTTTACTCAGGTCTGTAGCCAAATGTGCCCCAATACTAAATAATCTATCCTGAATATCTGTCAATAATTGTACAATTTTATTTTTATTCTCAATATTCAACTCACCAATACAATCTCTCAATAATCCAATGTAAGAATTCAGTTCATCTACATTACCATAGGCCTCTATTTGCTCAAAATCTTTTGAAACTCTTCTGCCGCCAAATAATCCCGTAGTTCCTTTATCTCCTGTTTTAGTATAAATTTTTTGTGCCATAATTTTTTGATGGAAAAGTAAATAATTTTTTGCTATACTTTTGAAAAAGGCAATAGCAAATTCCATACATTTACGCAAAATAAAAACTGATTATGAATACCTCTTCCACTACCCCTATCAAAAATCCTTTGACAGACAAAAACACAGCAAAACAATTGGGTTTATTAGAAGAAGAGTTTAATAAAATAGTTGAAATACTCGGACGCCTTCCCAACTTTACCGAACTCTCTATGTTTGCAGCCATGTGGAGCGAACATTGTTCATACAAAAATTCTCTCTACTGGCTAAAAAAACTACCCAAAGATGGAAAACATCTGCTCGCCAAGGCAGGAGAAGAAAATGCAGGATTAGTGGATATTGGTAATAATTTAGCTTGCGCTTTTAAAATAGAGTCCCACAACCACCCTAGTGCCATTGAACCTTATCAAGGCGCAGCAACGGGTGTAGGGGGCATCAATAGGGATATTTTCACAATGGGAGCAAGACCTATTGCCCAACTCAACTCACTCAGATTTGGTAACATAGAAGATGCAAAAACACAGTGGCTCATCAAAGGTGTAACAAAAGGTATTGGTAACTATGGAAATGCTTTTGGCGTACCCACTGTAGCTGGAGAAGTATTCTTTGACGATAGTTTTTCTGCCAATCCATTGGTTAATGCGATGAGTGTGGGTATAGTAGAAAAAGACAAAACCGTCAAAGCCATTGCTGTAGGAGATGGCAACCCTGTATTCATTGTTGGTTCTGCAACGGGAAAAGATGGTATTCACGGCGCAGCTTTTGCTTCAAAAGATATTACTAAAAATTCTATTGACGATTTACCCGCAGTACAAGTGGGAGACCCTTTTCAGGAAAAATTACTGCTGGAAGCCAGTTTGGAAATAATCAGTACTGGGACAGTCATTGGTATGCAAGATATGGGGGCAGCAGGCATTACTTGTTCTACTTCCGAAATGAGTGCAAAAGGGAATCATGGCATGATGGTATGGTTAGATAAAGTACCTCTTAGGCAGGCCGATATGCAAGCATTTGAAATACTTTTAAGTGAATCGCAAGAAAGAATGCTTGTTGTAGTAGAAAAAGGGAAAGAAGAAGTTGTAAAAAAGATATTTGAAAAATGGGACTTAAATTGCGTTCAAATAGGAATAGTTAGCAAAGAACCTGTTTTGAAGTACTACTTTCACGATGAATTAGTAGCTGAAATTCCATCAGATGCATTGGTATTAGGAGGCGGAGCACCTGTTTATATTCGGGAATACAAAGAGCCCGCTTCTTACAGAGAGCATCTCAAATTCAACATCAATCAAATATATGACATTGAAAGTGCAAAGGAGTTTGAAGAAATAGCAAAATATATTATCGGTCATCCTAACATTGCATCTAAAAAATGGGTGTATGAGCAATACGATAGTATGGTACGAACCAACAATATGAGTAGTAACTACCCGTCAGATGCAGCCATCATCAACATACATAATAGCGAAAAAGCATTAGCGTTATCGGTAGATTGCAATAGTCGTTATATTAATGCAGAACCTGAAAAAGGAACTGCCATTGCCGTTAGCGAAGCTGTCAGAAACATTATATGCAGTGGTGGAGAACCAGTTGCCATTACCAATTGTTTAAATTTTGGAAATCCTTATAATCCTGAAGTATATTGGCAATTTGTAGGTGCTATCAAAGGTATGAGTGCGGCATGTTTGAAATACGATACGCCTGTAACAGGAGGAAATGTTAGTTTTTATAATCAATCAGAAAGTGGTCCTGTGTTTCCAACACCTGCTATTGGGATGCTGGGCGTACTTAAAAATAAAAGGCATCATACAACTTTATCCTTTCAAAATACAGAAGATGTTATTGTTTTAATTGGAAAAGTAGTCAACGATGTTGCCGCTTCCGAATATCTTTATTCATATAGAAAAATTAAAAACTCACCGGCGCCCTACTTTAATTTGGAGGAAGAGTATCAAATGCTTCAATGCATAAAAGAACTCATACCATCAGGTACCATTGTCAGTGCTCACGATGTTAGCGATGGTGGACTCTTTGCCTGCCTTTGCGAATCATCTTTTATAAAAGATTTTGGATTTGAAGTAAGCAGACCAAAAAATATCCGTACAGATGCCTTTTATTTTGGCGAATCTCAGGGCAGAGTCGTGGTTAGTACAAAACAAAATCATCTGAATAGCATAGAGAATCTTTGCAAAAAAAATAAAGTAGAATATTTCGTTCTTGGAAAAGTTACTGCAGGAGATATTACCGTTGATGGTCATCACTATGGAAA